>CAMLEM010000072.1 GCA_946479005.1 uncultured Chitinophagaceae bacterium
TACTATCTTTTCGTGGTAGCTGTCACGGGTGGCTACAAACACCACCGGGAGGGTCTCGTCCACCAGTGCAATGGGTCCGTGTTTCATTTCTGCAGCAGGATAACCTTCGGCGTGGATGTAGGAGATCTCTTTCATTTTAAGGGCGCCTTCGAGGGCCACCGGGAAATTATATCCCCTGCCGAGGAAAAGAAAATCGTGCGCGTCCTTGTATTTTTCCGCGATCTTTTTAATCACTTTGTCCTGCTTGAGGGTCCAGGCCACTTTCTCAGGAATTTCCTGCAATTCCCGGAGAAGGTGCATATATCGTTCCTGTGAGATCGTTCCCCGGATATAGGCGATCTTCAGCGCGATCATCGTGAGAACGGCCAGCTGGGCCGTAAAAGCTTTTGTGGAAGCCACACCGATCTCCGGACCGGCGTGGGTATAAGCACCCCCGTGGCTTGTCCGCGCGATGGAGGATCCCACCACATTCACGACACCTAAAACGATGGCCCCTTTCGCCTTGGCGCTTTCTATGGCTACCAATGTATCGGCGGTTTCACCGCTTTGTGAAATGGCAATGATCACATCTCCCCGGTTGATGACCGGGTTGCGGTACCTGAACTCGGAAGCATATTCCACTTCCACGTTGATGCGGCAGAGCTCTTCAAAAATATATTCTGCAACCAGGCCCGCGTGCCAGCTCGTTCCACAGGCCACCATCACGATCCGGTTCGCATTCACGATCTGGTCGGCATATTGCTGGATACCGCTCATCGTGATCGTTCCTTCAGTGGCATCGAGGCGCCCGCGAAGGCAATCATAAATCGTGCGTGGCTGCTCAAAGATCTCTTTGAGCATAAAATGATCGTAACCGCCTTTTTCTATGGCTGCCAGTTCTATGTCGAGTTTCTGCACATAGGGCGTCAGGTTCTCATTGCCCAGGTTTTTCAGAATAAGCTCATTGGGTCTTACGATGGCCAGTTCATAATCGTTCACATACACCACTTCTTTGGTGTATTCGAGCATCGGTGAAGCGTCTGAACCAAGGAAATGTTCACCTTTGCCGATCCCGATGACCAGGGGGCTTCCTTTCCGGGCGGCAATGATGGTGTCCGGCTTTTCCTCGTCGAGCAGAAGGATCACATAGGCGCCGGTAACCCTTTTGAGGGCGATCCGCACCGCCTCTTCGAGATCGCAGTTGTTCTTGCTCTTGATCTCTTCAATGAAATTGAGCAGGACCTCTGTATCCGTATCGCTCGTGAATTCGTAGCCGCGGTTGGTGAGTTCCTGTTTGAGCTGGGCATAATTCTCAATGATCCCGTTATGGATCATTGCCAGCTTACCGCTGGAGGAACGGTGAGGATGCGCATTCCGGTCGCTGGGTTCACCGTGGGTGGCCCAACGGGTATGGCCAATTCCCACGTGGGCGTGAACATTTTTTCCCATAACGAATTCTTCCAGGTCGGCCACCTTCCCTTTTTTCTTGAAGAATTTGAGGCCCCCGTTCTGGAGGGCTACGCCTGCGCTGTCGTAGCCGCGGTATTCAAGCCGTTTGAGGCCTTTCATTATGATGGGATAAGCTTCCCTGGGCCCGGTATATCCTACAATTCCACACATAGTTTGATCCTTAATTGGTTGAACAAGTGTCAAAGTTGCGGGAAAACTTTCAAATGCGAAGCTCGCAATCGTTTGTTGAACCGCAATCCTTTCAAAGCAGGCTTCCTTTCAGGAAAAGGAAGGCCATTGAAAAATAGATGATCAGGCCTGTGACATCAACGAGTGTTGCCACGAAAGGCGTGGACGAGGCAGCGGGGTCGGCACCCAGCCTCTTCATTATTAAGGGCAGCATCGAACCCATCAGGCTGCCCCAAAGCACGATCCCCATCAGGGAAAGGCCGACGGTCAGTCCTATCTTCAAAAATTGTTCTCCAAAGGTCTCCGGCGAAAAAAGATGCCAGACATAGATCACCGACAGTCCCAATAAACAAAGGGTGGCGCCCAGCATTAATCCCGAGAAGATCTCTCTTTTCATTACCCGCCACCAGTCGGCCAGGGTCACCTCGCCCAGGGCCATTGCCTGGATGATCAGGGTAGAGGCCTGGGAGCCGCTGTTCCCGCCACTGGAGATGATCAGGGGTATAAAGGTGGCGAGGATCACTACCTTGGCGATCTCGTCCTGGAACTGCTGCATCGCGGAGATCGTGATCAGTTCTCCGAAAAAGAGAATGATAAGCCAGAAAACCCTTTTCTGATAAAGTTTGGGGATTGAGATCTCGGTGTAGGGTTCATCCAGGGCGGTGGTACCCCCGATCATCTGCATATCTTCCCCGAATTCCTCGCTGGCCACCCAGAGGATGTCGTCAATGGTGACGATACCCAATAGTTTATTGCCCTGGCTGATAACGGGGAGGGCTACACGGTTATTCATTTTAAAAACTTCCGCCACTGTTTCCTGGTCATCTTCAGGATGAAGCGCGATAAAGCGGTCATCCATCAGTTCCGTCACCCGGCTGCTGGGCTCACTCAGGATAAAATCCCGGATCCGTATGTCATCCAGTAATTCACCATCGTGGTTGATCACATAGATCACATTGATGGTTTCACTGTCCTTTCCGAATTTCCTGATCGTGGCAAACACTTCTTCAATGGTGTTCTCGGGATAGACGTACACATAATCGGGCGTCATCAGCCTGCCCACGCTGTTCTCGGGGTAGCCCAGCAGGGAAAGCGTGATCTTTCTTTCGTCGGGATCGAGTAATTTGATCAGTTCCCTGACGGCCGTTTCTTCGAGTTCTTCGAGGAAGTCGGTGCGATCATCGGCGGGAAGTTCGTTCAGCAGGGCCGCGGTGCTGTTTGCAGGAAGTTCCTGGATGATTTTCTTTTGCGTGCTGGTATCAAGGATCTTGAAAACGCTGGCGGCACGGTTCAAAGACATCCCGGCGATGATATCCGTTTCCTGTTCAGGGAATTCTTCCACCAGGCCGGCGACGTCGCTGATATTCTGATCGTCGAGGAAATCCCGGATCATTTGTTTATCGCCTGACCGGATAAGATCTTCAAATTGCTGTTGCAGGATATCTATTTCTGGTTCCCTTGTCGACATATTTCAAAATTAGCCAAAACCTCCTGCGCATCCGTGAGCCGGGAGGGTCTTAATTTCGGGGTGTCAATGAAAGAGATCTCCATACACCCGGCTTTATATGTTTCCGACACGGAAAAAATGGGGAGAGGCGTGTTCACTTCCGAAAAGATCTCCCTGGGAACCGTGGTGGAAATATCTCCCGTGGTAGTGATGTCGCCGCCTGAAAGAGTTCACCTCGACCTCACCCGCCTCCACGATTACATCTTTGAGTGGGGCGATCCCCTGGAGAACGAGAAAAGATGTTGTATGGCGCTCGGCTATGTGGCTGTGTACAACCACAGCTATCACAGCAATTGCGAATACGAGATGGATGTGGAAAATGAACTCATCCGTGTAAAAGCGGTCCGGGACATCGGGCCGGGAGAGGAGTTGTTCATCAATTATAATGGCGACTGGAACAATGAGAAACCTGTGTGGTTTGACGTGTATGAAAAATAAAAAAGGGGATGCAGGCATCCCCTCTCAATATTGTTCCAGGTTGCCTTATTGAAATACGATCTGTCCGCGGATCTCTCCCCCCGGGTTGGCGGCTGTATGAATATTGATGTAATACATACCATTCAGCAGGTCGTCTTCCTTTATGGCAACGCCATCCACGAAAAGACTTCCTGAAAATTTTCCGGTTACCCCGTAAGCAGATCCGGGTGTAGCGAGGCCTCCGGACGAGGTTATGATATTTTGAACGATACCTGCAGCATAGCCCGTAGGTGCCAGCCCGTGAACATGCATAGCCGTCACCGATCCCGAGAGGCCGGACCAGGTGACAGAATAAGTCAGTACCCTTGTTTCTTTTGAATAGAAAACATCCATTAATCCCAGGGCTGGAGTCGTTACGGCAGGGGTTTCCTGGGCACCGGTGAGTGCGATCCCTTTTTTCTGGTAATCGGTGGTTTTTTTCTGCTCGGCATCCCTTTCACAGGAAGTGAGCGCCAGCAGGGATATGCAAATGAAAAGAGGAAAAGCAGTTAGTCTGATCCGTATCATATTTGGTGATTTGAACTTAAAAATAGGGAGATTTTCTTAACCTTTCAATTTCCCTTTTATCTCCTGGAGTTTGAGCAGGGCTTCCACCGGGGTAAGCCGGTTGATGTCGATGCCTTCCAGTAAACTCCGGATCCCGGCAAATGTTTCCGAGTGGGCGTCAAAGATCGAAAGCTGCATTTTTGGCGCGGTGATCTGTTTCCCCGGCGCCTTCATTTCCTGCACCTGCTTGCTTTCGAGCTGGGCGAGGATCTCGTTGGCCCTCTCAATGAGAGAAGGCGGCATTCCCGCCATCCTGGCAACGTGGATCCCGAAGCTGTGGGTACTTCCTCCCCGGGCCAGTTTCCTCAGGAAAATGATCTTATTGCCCACTTCTTTATTGGTGACGTGAAAGTTCTTTACCCGGGCGAATTTTTCTTCCAGTTCGTTCAGCTCGTGGTAATGCGTGGCAAACAGGGTTTTCGGCTGGAAGGGAGATTCGTGAAGGAACTCGGCGATGCTCCAGGCGATCGAGATCCCGTCGTAGGTGCTGGTTCCTCTTCCGATCTCATCGAGGATCACCAGGCTGCGGGAGGTAATATTATTGATGATGGACGCTGTTTCATTCATCTCCACCATAAAAGTGGATTCCCCACCGCTGAGATTATCGGAGGCCCCCACGCGGGTGAAGATCTTGTCGGTGACAGGGATGCGAGCTGCACTGGCGGGTACAAAGGAGCCCATATGGGCCATCAGCGTGATCAGGGCTGCCTGGCGGAGAAGCGCGCTCTTTCCGCTCATATTCGGACCCGTGAGGATGATGATCTGTTGTTCTTTCTGATCCAGCCTAAGATCGTTGCTGATATAAGGTTCTCCTGGTGGAAGATTTCTTTCAATGACAGGATGCCTGCCCTCAGTGATCACCAGTTCATCCTCCTCGTGAATGAGGGGTCTCTTATACCTGAACTGAAGGGCATTCTGTGCAAAACAGCAAAGACAATCCAGTACGGCGAGCATCGTACCGTTCACCTGGATGGGGGCGAGATAGTCGCTGAGCTCATTTACCAGGTTCTCGTACAATTTTAGTTCGAGCTGGAGGATCTTTTCTTCAGCTCCGGTGATCTTTTCTTCATAATCCTTCAGCTCGGGAGTGATGTAGCGCTCCGCGTTGGTGAGGGTCTGTTTTCTCATCCACTCCGCGGGTACCTTATTCTTATGTGAATTCGTTACTTCGAGATAATAACCGAATACGCTGTTGTAACCGATCTTCAGGGAACTAATACCAGTTCGCTGGGCTTCCTGTAGCTGCAGGCCGGCAAGATATTCCCTCCCGTGCATCGCGATCCGTCGCAATTCATCGAGATCGCCATCGATGCCGTTATTGATGATGCCTCCTTTGGCGGCCAGTGCAGGAGGATTTTCCACGATCTCGCTGAAGATCTTGTCGGCGATCAGCTTGCAGGGATTCAGCGCATCTCCCAGGCGCTGGAGATAAGGATCGGCCGATGCTGCGCAAAGTTGTTTCAGCGCGTCCACCTGCTTTAAGCCTTTTGCCAGCTGAAGCACTTCCCGGGGATTGATCTTCCGGAGCGGGATCTTCGACACCAGGCGTTCCACGTCTCCGCAAAGTTTAATATGCTGAACGCACCGGTTTCTCCACTCCGTGTCCCTGATCAATTCCTCCACGGTGGCCAGTCTTTCATTGATGCGTTGTTTGTCTTTCAATGGAAAAACGATCCACCTTTTTAATAACCGGGCTCCCATCGGGGAAACGGTATTATCAAGCACCGAGAGGAGGGTATTATTCCCTTCCGTTGTTCCGGACACCAGTTCGAGGTTGCGGATGGTGAAACGGTCCATCCATAGAAAATCCTCCCTGTCGATCCGCTGAATCGATGAAATATGCTGCAGGTTGGGATGTTCGGTATCACGGAGGTAATGAATGATGGCTCCTGCCGCCGTCAGACCGTCCTTCATTTCCTCCACGCCAAACCCTTTTAGAGAATGTGTTTGAAAATGTTTCAGCAGCAGGTCACAGCCATAGGCAGGGTCAAAGATCCATTCATCGAGTGTATAAGAATAGATCTTGCTGCCAAAGATCTCCTTGAATTTTTTCTGGTGGTGACGCTGGAAGATCATTTCCGCGGGCCGGAAACTCTGGATGAGCTTATCGGCGTATTCGCGGTCGCCTTCCGCCAGCAGGAATTCACCCGTGGAGATATCCAGGAACGACAAACCAAAACGGTCCTCTCCCGCGAAATGGATCGATCCCAGGAAATTGTTGCTGTGATGATCGAGCAGCTTGTCGTGTACCGTAGTCCCGGGGGTGATCATATCGGTAACACCTCTTTTCACCACGCCTTTGGCCTGTTTGGGATCTTCGAGCTGGTCGCAGATCGCAACCCGGTACCCCGCCCTGACAAGCTTATGCAAATAGGTGTCCAGCGCGTGATGCGGAAAGCCGGCGAGGTCGGCAGAGGCTGCTGCGCCATTGTTCCTTTTTGTCAGGGTAATGCCCAAAACCTGCGAGGCGATCACGGCATCCTGCCCAAAGGTTTCATAAAAATCGCCCACGCGGAACAGCAGCACGGCATCAGGATATTTCTGCTTGATGGTACGGTGCTGCTGCATCATCGGTGTATCGGATATCGCTGCCTTGGCCATAAAAACAAATGTACGGTTTATGGATAATGGTTATGGACGGGTAACTTTGTCGGATGCGAAAATTAAAGGTGCAGGAGCTTGGCAGGAAGAGCGTGGAGGAGATGCGAAGTTCGGAAAAAATCCCTGTGATCGTGGTGCTGGAAAACATTCGCAGCGCATATAATGTAGGTTCGGTTTTTCGCAGCGCTGATGCCTTCCTGGTACGATCGATCTTCCTGGTAGGATATACTGCGAGGCCCCCGCATAAGGAGATCAGGAAAACGGCGCTGGGTGCGGAGGAAACAGTAGACTGGAAACATTTCAAAACCACCCGGGAAGCGATCGGGGAATTAAGGTCAATGCAATTTGATGTGTACGCCGTGGAACAGGCGGAAGGCAGCTTTGCACTAAATGAATACAATTCCGCCGGAAAGCAGCTGGGCGTCATTTTTGGGAACGAGGTGACCGGCGTTGAACAATCCACGATCGAACTTTGTGATGGCTGCCTGGAAATTCCCCAGTTGGGAATGAAACATTCCTTGAACATCGCCACTGCAGCAGGAGTCATTCTGTGGGAACTCGTAAAACCTTATATCCGCACGGAAAGGAAAATGCGCATTGAACATTAACAAAAGCAACGCCTGTCAATGGGAACGGTAAAGAGTTATTTGAGCCTGGTGAAGTTTTCGCATACGATCTTTGCGATGCCTTTTGCCCTTGTGGGTTTTTTTATCGGTTTGACCATTCCTTTTGCAACTACTTCGATCTATCCCGATACTCTCAAAACCAAGATAACGGGAGGAGCCGAATCGTTCTCCCCGGATTCCGTGATCGGAAGGTTTTTGACCGGGGAAAACCGTGACTATCTCATTATTACTTCCTTACTACTGGTCTTGGCCTGTATGGTCTTTGCCCGAAATGCCGCTATGGCGTTTAATCGTTATCTGGATCGAAATTATGATTCCAGGAATCCCAGAACGGCAACACGTGAAATTCCCTCGGGGACAATTTCCGCCAGTAACGCTCTTTTG
>CAMLEM010000073.1 GCA_946479005.1 uncultured Chitinophagaceae bacterium
CATCGATCTCTCCACAGCGATGAGTGCCACTTTTGCCGAGCCGTTCCCGTCGGTCTGGAAACTGTCTTCAACGAACATCGCCGGAGAGGGGTCATCGTCAAATTCGGAATCATACCTGTCGCTCAGTGCCCGGTTGAATTTCAGCGATATGAAAAAAGAATACCAGCCAATCACCTCGCGGGCGCCCGTCAGGCGTTCTGACTCACTTACTGCTTTTTCACCCGTGGTCAGCCCCCGGTTGAATTCAGCGATCAGGTCTGAGGCCACCCGGTTCCAAAAATCTTCGTCATCGAGCGTGGTTTTTACAGCTCTGCCGTATTTTTCTGCCAGAATGACCAGTTCGTGCTCTTTCACTTTTCTTCTCTTTAAGTTTTCAAGGCGTACGATCTCTTCTTCTTCTTCCCGGGGAATATTGTTCAGATCCACGCCGAGCTTCTCGGCCGTTTTATGAAGAAGGTCAAGGCTCTTTTTCAGATTCAATCCCACGTGGTCCCAATAGGCCTGGTTGCTGATATCTTTCGCTTCTTCGGTGAGCTTGCTTTCAGACTCGTAAACCGCACAGCGCTGTTTAAAAGGACAACGCTCGCACCAGCGATCGCAATAATTGTAAATGAGAGGAATTTTCTTCATAAGCAGTTACCCGAACTTAGTCAGGGCAGGTATCCAAAAAAAGGGGTTTTCCCCCAATTGAACCGTTATTTTCCCCCCGCATAGGATGCCCCCAGCACTTCTCCCCTGCTCCATCCTCTTGCAATGGCATCCATCCGTTCCTTTCTCGCCGGGTGAGTGGAGGATCCTTCGTTACTGGCCACATATCGCATCACTTCCTGCGCCTGCTCCAGGCTCGCTCCCAGCCTGCAGGCGACAAAGCCTGCAAATTCATCCGCTTCCAGTTCCACGTGCGGTCGGCTGCCGCCGAATTTGATCGTATGCCCGTTCAAATGATGACCCACCTCGTGAGCCAGCAAAGTGGCAGCGGCCCATTTATCCCGGGTGGCAATGAACAACCATTTTACAAACTCGGGGTTATAAAGTATCACGCGCTTTCGTTTCAGAATTGAAGCCTGCATATTCTTTACTTCGGCCTGGCGGATGATGAAGCCGGAGGAAAGCCCGGTTACATCAATGATCTCCGCAAGCATCTTCTCCATTGTGGGCAACGAAGAAAGACTGTCGGTATCGACTTCAATGACAACTGAATGCTGGAATGACGATTGGGAATAGGTTACAGTTAGCCAGGCCAGCATAATGGTGGTTAGGGCGGCTCGTTTCATCACTAGTAAAAATATATCAACAGTTTTAAAGGAAACGATAAAAAGACGCAGTATTTAATTAAAAGTTTTGAACAGTAATTAAGGCACTCTTTTTTCTCGCGGAAAATTTAATCATCAATACTACTATCGATTATCCATAACGAGCAATCCTCATATCTGGAAATATTAAAGAAAACCACCGGCGATCCCACGCTGGCATAGTTGTGGCGCGAATTTCAAAGCGCCGCCATTGGGATTCTTTAACCTCTAAAAAATTGAGTTATGAAACTAAAAGAAATCATCGCGGTTGCTGCGATCGGGTTCCTTGCTGCCTGCGACACTCCTTACGAAGCGACCGATTCCACGATGATCGCGCCTGCCAGTATCAAAAATTCCTTCGATGCCCAATATCCGACGGCAACAAACATTGTCTGGACAAATTATGATGCGACCGTACCGGTTCCGCTGGAATGGGATATGACCGGGTGGACCGTACTCGATGCAGATGATTACGTGGTAAGGTTCAACCTTGACAATGAAGACTACTATGCCTGGTATGATAATGACGGAACCTGGATCGGAACCGCATACGTGATGAGAGACCACAACACGATGCCTACCGTAGTGTCAAACACGATCAACTCCCAATTCCCGGGATATACCATTTCCAGTGTTACCAGGGAGTTTGAAACAGACCGGGTAACTTATGAAGTGGAATTGAAAAATGAATCAACGAAGATGAAGGTACTGCTTGATAGCAATGGGAATATTTTGAAGCAAAAGAGCAAGGTCAATGACTAGGGTGATCTTATAATACAATCCCACGGAGGCACAGAGGGAACACCGTGCTCACGGAAATCATCCCTTGTGCCTCTGTTTCCACCGTGCCTCTGTGGGAATGTCGTACGCCCCTGAGAATCAAAAATCCCCTAAATTCATACCACCAAAACCTACTCTTATGCCCGCCACCTCTCACAGGCCATCGGCTTTCCTCATTTTTCCCTGGGGATTGCTTTCCATAGTACTGGTATTGTTGTTGAACCTTTTTGTGAACAGCGCCTGGTTCGATAAGAACTGGAGCTGGATCGCGCTGGTGCTCATCATTCCCGCCGCCATCCTGGAGAACTTCAAGGTGGGTTATTCCACGATGCGGATAATGTTTATGAAGGTGGTGTATTCACTGATCTCTTTTTTGCTGGTGGGTATGGCCTTCGGGTCTGCGCTTACCGGCTGGCATATTGCCCGGTTTCAAAAGATCGAGGGCGTCAAAACCATCAATCTCCCCTGGTATGTGATGCTCGCGCTTGCAGTCCTCCTGCTGATCCAGGTAGCGCAGTTGTTCAGTATGCTGAAAGCAGTAAAGAGAGAGTTTATGCAATTGGACCCGGACCAGTGATCAGGAACGGAGTGCTGCTTTTAGAAAGGGTGCAGCAGGCAGGCTTAATAACAGTCCGATCTCCTCGCCCAGGCCGGTTTCATTGTCGAGGAATTTGAAGATCCGCTGCGGGGAATTCCTTGTGAATAGTCTTTCAAACACTTTATGCCCCGGCAGACTGCCGTTTTGCAATACTTCCAGGAATGTCCTGTCGTAGAAACGGGAGCGCGCATTGCCGGGCCGGTAGGCCAGGGGCCGTCCGGAAGTCAAAAGGTCTTTAACTATCTCCCTGCTATGTTTCTGAATGAATGAAAAAGTATAGCCCGTGCTGGCCTTTGTCTGACCCCCGGCCGTACCAATGGGGATGATCCGTTCATCACCAGTACCAAAATCGTGATCGGTCATCGGTATCACTCCGAACTCCGTTTCTTCGATGGAATATTCAATGCCGGGGTAATGCTCACGCAAATATTCAGCGATCCCCTTTTCATACCGGTCCCGCTCCAGCACTGAGGCGCTGAATACTGTGTACTCCACCAGCGCCTCGGAATCATTGAAGGGAAGGATGTAGATAAATGTCGCTTCCCTGCTTTGCGGCACACGAAAATCCATCAACACGGCCACGGAGGGGTCAAAGACGGGAGTGCTTGTTTTGATGCGCCATCCGAGAAAATGCTGGAGGAGGAAGTGATCTCTTTTTTGTAAGCCGGGTTTTTGATAAAGACTGCTGAAAACATACCCGGATTGTATCTCCTTACCTTCCACCCGGCAGAAGGCCTTTCCATTCTCAGAACGGAGATCACTGATCTCACCCTTTACAAATTCGATATTATTAAATTTCTCAAGAACCCGAAAGCAGTACTTATAGTAATCCAGTCCGCGGATCAGCTTATAACTGTAAGGAGCAAGGGTGAGTAATCGTGATGTGGTCTGCCCGTGAAACCAGGCCTTCTCCCATTTCCTATGTACGATGGATTCGAACGGGCCCGGTTCTTTTTCCCAAAAACACCAGGTACGGTCGTTCGATCTTTTCTCGTCCCGGTCAGCCAGCAGGATCCTTTTATCGTTGAATTTGCCCGAGGATAAGAGATGTACGGCGAGGCTCAGTCCGGCTGCCCCGCTGCCTGCGATGACATAATCATAAGCGGAGCTCAAGACAATGAATTTTCAGGTGCATACTCAACCCCGGCGTTTCCAGCCATTAGTGCCCTGTCGCGTTTCACCTTCTCACGATATTTTTTTGCCACCCAGAGCATTCCAAAACTTTCGCCCTCTTTCCTGTCGAGATGCTTGTGATGCATTTTATGAGCCCACCGGATGGCGCGGATGTAACGATTATTACTTCTTGTGAACCATTTGAACCGCTGGTGAATGATCACATCGTGCACGATGAAATAAGCGAAGCCGTATGCCATAATGCCAAAGCCAATAGCCTGCATCCACCAGTTAGGCTGCGTGGTTCCAAAATAGATCAGCAGGATGCTTGGAATGGCGAAGATGATAAAGAAGCTGTCATTCTTCTCAAAGAAACCAGGCCTTACCTGGTGATGGTCCTTGTGGAGATACCACAGGAACCCGTGCATCACGAAACGGTGGGTACACCAGGTAACGCCTTCCATTGCCATAAAGGTTCCCGCAAGCACCAGTATGTAATAAACAGCGTTCATTATTTACTGAAAGTTTTTTTGTACCAGTCCCGTACGCCCGGCAGTGCGAGCAGGAACCAGCTTGTAAACCTTTCCGGGTAAAGTTCGGTCAAGTTCAGGAGTTCTTCCATTTCCACATGCTCTGCCGCCTGCACTTCGGTGCTGTTGAATAAAACCGGGCCGTCATAAATCCCTGTATATACGTGATCGAATTCGTGTTCGATCAGTCCGTTTTGAAATTCCGCCCGGTACACAAAATCAAAGATCTTTTCCACCGGCACTTCGATTCCCAGCTCTTCGAACAATCTCCTTTTCACCGCGGAATCAAGATTTTCACCTGCCACGGGGTGACTGCAACAGGCATTGGACCAAAGACCCGCGCTATGGTATTTATCCTTCGCTCTTTGCTGGATCAGCATCCGGCCCTTGCTGTCGAAGATAAATACACTGAAAGCCCGGTGAAGAAGTCCCTGTTTGTGAACGGACATTTTCTCCATTGTCCCCTGCTCCAGATCGTTTTCATCCACCAAAACCAGCATCTGCTCATTCTTCATAACAATCTTAATTGGTTCTTCAATCCTGCCCTCATAAGTATCATCAGCTTCCGGTAATTGGGTACACGGATCCTCGTTTCTACCACCCGCCGGGGTTCCAGCCTTTCTATTTTCCGGAAAAGTGAGAAATAATATTTATAAGCGACGTAAACGGCAAACCGGCTTTTAAGGGGCAGTTTGCGGATACCCGTGTAAGCTTTTGCAAAATCATTCCGGATATCCCTTTCGATCGCCCGCTTTTCTTCAAAGGAAAAATTGTTGAAATCACAACCGGGGAAGTAGATGCGGGAAAGGCCGGCGTAATCCGCCTTGATATCCCTAAGGAAATTGACCTTTTGGAAGGCCGCGCCCAGGGCCCTTGCCGCCGGTGAAAGCGAAGCATAAAGCTCTTTATTGCCTTCACAGAAAACGTGGAGGCACATCAGCCCCACCACTTCCGCCGAGCCATAGATATATTCCTGGTAAGAGGCCAGGTCGTGACGGCTCCTCTTCAGGTCTTCCTCCATGCTTTTATAAAATGCCCCGACCAGGTCCGGGTCGATCCGGAATTCATTGACTGTTCGCTGGAAGCTGTGGAGGATGGGGTTCAGGCTGATGCCGTCACGGATGGCGGCATAGGTTTCTTTTTTAAAATCATTGAGTAGTGCTGCCCTGTTGTGTTGGGAAAAGCTGTCAACGATCTCATCAGCAAAACGAACGAATCCATAAATATTGCAGATATGGTTCCGCAGATCCCTATGAAGCAGCCGGATCGCGGAAGCAAAGGATGTGCTGTATTGCCGGGTGACAAGTCGGCTACAGCCTTCACTGGCATTATGGAACAGCTCGATCATTAAAAGAATTATTGCCTGAAATTTTTCAACACCTGCTTCGCGGCGATCTCGCCGCTGATCAGGCTGGGTGGAACGCCTGGTCCGGGAACCGTCAACTGGCCAGCAAAAAAAAGATTCCTGAGCTTCTTACTCCTGCAGGAAGGACGGAAGATCGCCGTTTGCTTCAAGGTATTTGCCAAGCCATAGGCGTTCCCCCTGTAGGAATTATAATCCCTCGCAAAATCACTTACCGAATAGGATCTCTTCAAAACAACCGAATCGAATATACTTTGTCCCGTTTGTTTTTCCATACGCGAGATGACCATTTTGAAATATTTTTCCCGCAATTCCTCGCTGTCACCTTCCAGGCCTGCGGCCACTGGTATCAGCAGAACGAGGTTCTCCATCCCGGGGGGCGCTGAATGCGGATCCGTCTTTGAAGAAACACTCGCATAGAACAAAGGTTCATTGGGCCAGGAGGGTTCTTTGTAAATTTCGCTGGCGTGTTTTTCGAAGGGAACATCGAAGAATAAGCTATGATGAAGAAGGTGTTTAAGTTTTTTATTCATGCCCACATAAAACATTAAACAGGAGGGCGCCATTACGCGTTTGCTCCAATAATCCTCACTGTACGAACGGTCGGGGGGCGACAATAACCTGGTTTCTGTAAAATGATAATCGGCGGTGCTGATCACTGCGTCGGGCTCATAAACAGCCAGGGAAGTATGCACCCTGGCGACCTTCCTTCCATCTGTTTCCAGGCGGGTGCAATTCTCATTGAAATGGAATTTCACTCCTTCCCCCTCTGCCAGCTGGTGCATTGCTTTCACCACCGAATACATTCCTCCTTCCGGGTACCAGGTGCCGCCCATTATATCGGCATAATTCATCAGGCTGTATAAAGAAGGTGTGTTTTCGGGAAGCGCACCGAGAAAAAGAACGGGAAACTCCATCACCTGCCTGAGGCGGGGATCCCGGAAATGTTTCGCGATATGTGAACGAATGGAATTCAGCAGGTCCAGCCGAATGGCCCCCTGCAATGTTTTCCAGTTCATAAATTCGAAAAGGGAAAGCCCGGGCTTATGCACCATATCCCCCATTGCCACCTCGTACTTTACGCGGGCCTGGTGAAGAAAACGGTCGAGCTGCCTGGCAGACCCCTTCTCAATGGATTCAAAAGAATCCCTGAGGGCGTTGATGCTGGCAGGAAGGTCGAGGAATTCATTTTCCCAATAGATCCGGTAGGATGGATCGAGGCGATGCAGGGCGTAATAATCAGAAACCTTTTTGCCGAAGAGTCCGAAATATCTTTCAAACACATCGGGCATCCAGTAAAAGCTGGGACCCATATCAAAGGTGAATCCCTTTTCCTTCCACTGCGCGGCCCTCCCACCCGGCTGCCCGTTCTTTTCTATGACGGTGACATCCCAGCCATTCCGGGACATAAAAGAAGCGGCTGCCATTCCGGCGAAGCCGCTTCCCAATACGATCAGGCTTTTATTCGACACGAAAGAGGTTTGATCAATACCGGCTAAGCTGTTCCTTCAGCAATTTCCTTGCAAAGTGGATCCTGCTTTTAATGGTTCCCAACGGTTCATTCAGGGCTTCAGAGATCTCGTTGTACTTATACCCTTCAAAGTACAAAACAAATGGGTTCCTGAAGAGCTCGGGTAGGTTGTGTATCGCCTGGTTGATCTCTTTCAAACGAAGCGCGCTCTCCGCTCCATTGGCCACTGTTGCGGTGGCGCTGTTCAAAAGGAACTCATTCGGCGTGGGATCGAAAATCGTTTTTTGTTTAGCTTTCCTGCGGTAATCATTGATAAAAATATTCCGCATTATGGTAAACAGCCAGGCCCGGATATTCGTGCCGGCATTATATTTTTCCTTGTTGGCAAGGGCTTTATAGAGCGTTTCCTGGTAAAGGTCATCGGCGTCCGCCACGTTACCGCTCCCGATATATCCGATAGCCGATCACGC
>CAMLEM010000074.1 GCA_946479005.1 uncultured Chitinophagaceae bacterium
TCCCCTGGCGGCCAGTGCTTTATTTTGCTGGGCAGTGGTTACCGCAAAAGGACTGGGCCCCATTCTCGCGGAACCTTCGAAATTTTCGGACAGCGCTTCCTTCTTTAAATTCTTTTTTCCAGCATTAACCGCTGTGGTTGGATTCTGGGCCACCCTGTCGCTGAACATTCCCGATTTTACGCGTTATGCCCGGTCACAAAAGGCGCAGATCCGGGGACAGGCTATCGGGCTGCCACCTTCAATGACACTTTTTGCATTTATTGGTGTGGTGGTCACATCCGCTTCTGCAATCATCTATGGAAGCCCGGAATGGGACCCTGTAAAACTGGCAGGGAGATTTGAAAGCAGGATGATGGTGACACTCGCGATGATCGGTATTATCATCTCCACGCTGGCCACAAATATTGCAGCGAACATCGTGAGCCCGGCCAACGATTTCTCGAATCTTTCTCCGAAGAGGATCAATTTCCGGTTGGGAGGCTATATCACCGGCTTCATTGGAGTACTCATTTTCCCCTGGAAACTTTACGCCGACCCCAACGGTTATATTTTCACTTGGTTGATCGCTTACTCAAGCCTGTTAGGACCCATTGGCGGAATTATGATCGCTGATTATTATTTTATCCGGAAACAGGTCCTGGAGGTGGATGAACTTTATTCCCACAAGGGCAGGTATTCATTCAAGGGCGGTTTCAACCAGGCGGCCATCATCGCGCTGATCCTGGGGATCCTCCCCAATATCCCAGGCTTCCTCGTCAATGCGAAACTGATCTCTGCGGAAGCCGTGCCAACCTGGCTGGCCGGACTTTATCATTACGCCTGGTTCGTGGGTTTCTTGGTAAGTGGGATTTTATATTTTATCTTAATGAGATCAAGGAAACAGTAAGAAATGAGCGTTTTAATAAAAAATGGCCGGATCATAACAGCTTCGGAAGATTACGTCGCAGACATTCTCACTAAGGGAGAACAGATCGTATCGATTGGCAGGGATCTATCTTCCAACGAAGCGAGGGTGATCGATGCAGGCGGAATGCTGGTATTTCCCGGGGGGATCGATCCGCACGTACATCTCGATATGCCGTTTATGGGAACTTACAGTTCCGACAACTATGAAACCGGGACCCGGGCTGCTCTATTCGGAGGCACCACGATGGTGATCGATTTCATCTTACAAAAACAGGGAAATTCCCTGCAAAATGCCCTGGAAGAATGGAGAGGGCGCAGTGATGGCAATTGTATGGGCGACTATAGCTTCCATATGGCCGTCACTGATTTCAATGAAATTACCCGGCAGGAAATTAAAGGCCTGGTAGAAAATGAGGGCATCACGTCATTTAAAACCTTTATGGCTTATAAAGGCGCGTTGATGATCGATGACCGCCAAATGATCGGACTGATGGAGGAAGTAAAACGACAAGGTGGGCTGATCAATGTGCACGCCACCAATGGAGATATGATCGATTACCTGGTAGCCAAACACCGGGCCGAAGGAAAAATGTCCCCTCTATATCATTATCTCTCCCAGCCTGAGATCACGGAAGCTGAAGCCAGTGAACGTTTTACGGATATGAGCTTTTACACTGGCTGCCCTGGCTATATTGTACATCTTACCTGCGAAGGAGCATTGAATGCTGTAAGAAATGCCACCCGGAGAAACCAAAAAACCTTTGTGGAAACCTGCATCCAGTACCTCATCCTCGATGCTTCCCTTTATGAAAAAGATTTCGAAGGCGCGAAATGGGTGATGAGCCCTCCCCTCCGGGAAAAAAAAGACCAGGAAGCGCTCTGGGCCGGGATCAACCAGGGACTGGTGCAGGTGGTGGCCACGGATCACTGCCCCTTTAAATGGGAGCAGAAACTGATGGGTAAGGAAGATTTTTCAAAAATACCCAATGGTCATCCGGCCATTGAGAACCGAATGGAACTTTTATACAGTGAAGGTGTGGCAAAAGGCAGGATCACATTGAACAAATACGTGGAGGTAGCCTGTACCAATCCTGCGAAGATCTTTGGAATGTTTCCGCGGAAAGGAACGATAGGTATTGGCTTAGATGCCGACCTGGTGATCTTCGATCCAAATGAAAAGCATACTCTTTCTGCGAAAACTCATCATATGAATGTGGATTATTCGGGATATGAAGGCTGGGAATTGACCGGAAAGGTGAAAACGGTTTTATTACGCGGCCAGGTGGCGATTGAAAATAATGAGTGTAAATTGGAGAAAGGATATGGGAAGTTCATAAAAAGGAATAAAGTGAGTAATTTAATATAGAACACGGATGGCAGGGATTGGACGCCTGCCTATCGGCAGACGGGCGTGTCATCCGTGTTCCATCTTCAAAATTCAACTATGTCGAGAATTGTAAAATCAGGCCTGATCCAAATGAGCCTTCCGAAAACGGAAGGAGAAGGGTCCATCGAGGAGATCAAGGAGGCGATGGTGCAGAAACATCTTCCTCTCATTGATGAAGCGGGGAAGAAAGGGGTTCAAATTCTTTGCTTCCAGGAAATATTCAACACGCCGTATTTCTGTCCCGGCCAGGACAAGGCCTGGTATGAATCAGCGGAAACGGTTCCCGGTCCAACCATCGAGCGGATGCAGGAATACGCGAAGAAATATAATATGGTAATGGTGGTACCCGTATATGAAAAAGAACAGGCCGGGGTGTTATATAATACCGCCGCGGTGATCGATGCTGACGGGACCTATTTAGGAAAATATCGTAAGAACCATATCCCACACACTTCCGGATTCTGGGAGAAATTCTTTTTCAAGCCCGGGAACCTGGGATATCCCGTTTTTCAAACCCGCTACGCGAAAGTGGGTGTGTACATCTGTTATGACCGGCATTTTCCTGATGGGGCGAGGATCCTGGGGTTGAATGGCGCGGAAATCGTTTACAATCCTTCAGCAACGGTTGCAGGGCTCTCCCAATACCTGTGGAAATTGGAGCAGCCAGCGCACGCCGCTGCCAACGGATATTTTATGGGCTGCATCAACCGGGTGGGCACTGAAAAACCCTGGAACCTGGGCAAGTTCTATGGAACTTCTTATTTCGTTGATCCCCGGGGACAGATCATTGCAGAAGCCAGCGAGGATAAAGATGAACTGTTGATCGCGGACCTGAACCTGGATATGATCGAAGAGGTCAGGGCTGTATGGCAGTTCTACAGGGACCGGAGACCCGAAACTTATGGCAAACTGGTGGAGTTGTGAACCTCCATCAACCTCTAAACCCCTAAACCTTTCCATTGTCCATTCAATCTAACAGACTCACCCCGGAGGAATACCAGGAAAATTTCCAGGACATTCATCCTCCGTTCGAGAATAAAACAGCCGCCGAAGTTGAAGCGAACCGCTGCCTGTTCTGTTATGATGCTCCCTGTACAAAAAGTTGCCCCACGAGTATCGATGTTCCCAAATTCATCAAACAGATCAGCACGGAGAACATCAAAGGTTCAGCGCTCACCATTTTTGAATCAAACATATTCGGCGCAGGATGCAGCCGGGTTTGCCCTGTAGAAAAATTATGTGAAGGAGCCTGTGTCTATAATCTGCTCGAAGAAGAACCTATTCCCATTGCACGCCTGCAGCGTTACGCAACGGAAGCTGCCCTGCAGAACAACTGGCAATTTTTCAAACGGAAGCCGGGAAATGGAAAGAAGGTGGCTGTGATCGGGGCCGGGCCAGCGGGGCTTTCCTGCGCGCACGTGCTTTCCCGGGAAGGAGTGGATGTGACCATTTTTGAAAAAGAAAAGAAAGGAGGCGGCTTGATGACCTACGGCATCGCCGCTTATAAGGTGACTCCACAGTTCTGCGAACAGGAAGTGAACTATATCACCGGGCTCGGAGGAATAGAAATCAAATTTGAACAGGAGCTTGGAAAAAACATAACGATGCATCAACTGCTGAATGCATTTGATGCCGTTTACCTGGCGATGGGTGTGGGGTTGGCGAGGAGATTGAATATCCCCGGTGAAGACGGCGAGGGAGTGATCGACGCGATCTCATTCATTTATGAGATCCGGGATAAAGGATTCCCTCCGATCCCGGTGGGTGACAGGGTCGCGGTGATTGGAATGGGAATGACCGCCATTGACGCGGCCACACAGGCAAAAAGGCTGGGCGCCAAAGAAGTAACCCTGGTTTACCGGAGAACTGAAGAAGAAAAACCCTGCACAGACGTGGAACTGGACATTGCAAAACTGGATGGTTGCGAGATCATCTGGCTGGCAGCACCCAAAGAAGTGATCAGTGAAAATGGAAGGTTGAAACAACTGGTCTGTTCGGTGATGGAACTCGGCGCTCCTGACAGCTCGGGTCGCCGTTCGCCCGTGGATACCGGGAAGACTTTTTCGCTGGAAGTGGATATGGTGATCAAGGCAGCGGGGCAGATGCCTTTTGAATCTCTTGTAAAAGAAATCGGGTTGGATCATAAGGATGGAAAGATTCTGGTTAAAGGTTCTGCAACCAATGTAAAAGCTGTATTCGCCGGAGGCGATTGTGTAAATGGAGGAAAGGAAGTGGTAGATGCGGTACAGGCAGGAAAAGATGGCGCTGAGGCGATATTGAAATTTTTAAAGATGGAACACAAAACAAATTCAAAATTATGGCAGACCTCTCCATAAACTTCCTGGGAATCAAGTCTCCTAATCCCTTCTGGCTGGCCTCTGCCCCTCCTACCGACAAAAAATACAATGTGCTCCGGGCCTTTGAAGCCGGATGGGGCGGCGTGGTTTGGAAAACACTGGGTTCCCAGGTGAAGAATGTATCCTCGAGATATTCAGCCGTGGATTATGGAGGTCACCGGGTAATGGGTTTCAATAATATTGAGTTGATATCCGACCGTCCCTTAAAGATCAACCTCGATGAGATCCGCGAATGTGTACGCCTGTTTCCCGACCGGGCGATGATCGTATCACTGATGGCAGACAATGACAGGAAGAGCTGGCACGAGCTGATCAAACAGGTAGAGGATACGGGAGCACACGGATTGGAATTGAACTTCGGTTGTCCGCACGGGATGACGGAACGTGGAATGGGTGCCACCGTGGGACAGGATCCGGAGATCGCGAAAATGGTAGTGGAATGGGTAATGGAAGCAGCTACCATCCCCGTGATCACAAAGCTCACGCCCAATGTACATTCCGTGGTACCTACCGGCCGTGCTGTTGTTGAAGCCGGAACCAACGGGCTTTCCCTGATAAACACTATCCAGTCCGTAACCGGTATCGATCTCGATACACTTGTGCCCAATCCATATGTGGCAGGAAAGTCTGTTTTCGGGGGGTATTGCGGTCCTGCCGTAAAACCCATTGCCCTGAAAATGCTCACTACCATCAGCCAGGACCCGCTCACTTCGAAAGTCCCGGTTTCAGGAATCGGGGGAATCAGTAACTGGAAAGATGCGACCGAGTTCATTCTCCTGGGTTGCACTTCCGTACAGGTTTGTACCGAGGCGATGAAACGCGGTTTCCGGATCGTGGATGATATGATCTCCGGGATGAGCAACTGGATGGATGAAAAAGGCTTCGCCACCATTGAGGATTTCCGGGGTAAATCCGTTCAAACACTCACTCATTGGGAGGATCTCGACATCAATTACCACCACGTAGCGAAGATCAACCAGGATAAATGCATTCACTGCGGACTTTGTTATATCGCTTGCGAAGACACTTCTCACCAATCCATCAGTCTCACCTATGGCAAGCCATACAACACTTATGCGATCAAAGAGGATGAATGTGTCGGATGTAATCTGTGTATGTTGATCTGCCCGGTGGATAACTGCATTACGATGGAAGAAAGACGGGTGGGTGATGAATACCTGAACTGGAAGGAGTTTCAGCGAAGGGGGATGAAGTTGAATGATCATTAAAGCTGTTCATTCAATTTTCTTCCATATGGGAAGATTTTCTATTTCCTGACTTTTAATAATCCCGCGTTGATGGCCACGACTATGGTGCTAACGCTCATCAATACGGCTCCTGCTGCAGGACTCAGGATGATTCCCGAACTATGTAGCACCCCCGCTGCCAGGGGCAATGCGAACACATTATACCCTGTTGCCCAAATAAGATTTTGAATCATTTTCCGGTAAGTCGATTTACCGAACTCGATCAGTGAAACAACATCTTGTGGATTACTATTGACCAGGACGATGCCCGCGGTTTCCGCTGCAATGTCCGAACCTGAACCCACGGCTATCCCTACATCGGCCTGGGCCAGCGCAGGCGCATCATTGACACCATCACCCGTCATAGCCACAAACTCTCCCCGGGCCTGCAATTCCCGGATCTTCTCAAGTTTCTGATGCGGTAACACTTCAGCAAGATAATCTTTCATTTCAAGCTTCTCAGCCACCGAAGCGGCCACCCGGGAATTATCGCCTGTCAATAAAACCGAGTCAATATTCATATCCTTCAGTTTCTGAATGGCCCCCGCTGATTCTGGTCGGATCTGGTCTGAAAGGGATATAAAGCCCAACACCTGGTCATTTCGTAAAACAAAAACGGTCGTTTCCCTGGCATCTGAGTGAATCAATTCCGGGATGGAAATATCACGCTCTTTCAGATATCCGGGACTTATCACTTTAATGTCATCCCCAAGCACATTGCCCTCAATCCCTTTACCCGTGAGCGCCTGGAAATCAGTCGCGGCGGGTATCGAGATCGAAAGTTCCCTGGCTCTCCTGACAATTCCGGTGGCAATAGGATGTTCAGAGTTCAGTTCCAGGGCAGCGGCCAACTGTAATAAATCTTCTTCAGTTACTCCGTGGTTGGCAAATACTTGCGAAACTGCAAACTCACCAACGGTAAGCGTGCCCGTCTTATCAAAAACCAACGTCGTTATTTTTCTTGCATTCTCAAAGGCTGTTCTGTTTTTGATGAGAAGTCCGTGTTTGGCCGATAAGGCTGTTGACTTTGCTACGACCAGGGGTACCGCCAGGCCTAAAGCGTGAGGACAGCAGATCACGACCACAGTTACCATCCTCTCAATGGCAAAGGCCAGGGAGTTTCCTGCGAGATCCCAGGCCAGGAAGGTGACGATACCCGCGATTATGGCAATGATGGTCAGCCATTTCGCTGCGCGATCCGCCAGCAATTGTGTTTTCGACCGGGAACGCTGGGCATCGCGAACCAGTTTGACCACCTGTGATAAATAGGAATTTTCCGCATTGTGAGAAACGGAAACGCGGATGGCGCCATTCCCATTTATGGACCCGGCAATCACTTTATCACCGGCCTCTTTCTCCACCGGCCTGGATTCACCTGTGAGCATGGACTCATTCAAGGTACTGGTTCCTTCCACGATGTCCCCGTCGGCAGCCACTTTTTCTCCCGGTTTTATCAAAATGATATCATTTTCCTTGAGGCTGGTTGTTTTTACATCCATCAAATGGCTCCCGTGAACGAGATGAGCCTCATCGGGCATCAATTTTACCAACATTTCCAGTTCCCGGGAAGCTCCTGCTACCGATCTCATTTCTATCCAGTGGCCGAGCAGCATAATCAGGATCAG
>CAMLEM010000075.1 GCA_946479005.1 uncultured Chitinophagaceae bacterium
CCTGCCAGAACCATCGCCGCCGCGAAAGGATATTCGGTGGCGACCAGGATCGTGGGATGAAGCTGTTTTAACATCCGGCGAAGTTTCAACACATCCGAAAGCAGGCGGAACTTCCTGCTAACAGGGTTTCCCCTGGAAGTGATGCCAAATGAAACCGGAAGTTGGTAAAGGTGCACTCCTTCATTCAGCGGATAAAAGGATTCGGTGGTTTCGTCGAGTACAAGCAGGCTGATCCGGTGCCCCTTCGATTGAAAGAGGTTGGCTGTGTTAACCACGGCTCGCTCGATACCCCCGGGGAGATCGAGTCGTGAGCAGAGAATTACGATATGTACACCTGTTTCCTGCAAGGTTATAGTTTTTCAGCGGCACGAAATAAGAGCCTTTTTAGCCTGGTGCGAAGCAGAAATTTTTTTATGGGTGCTTTATAAAGGCCCTGATTTGATCTTACTTCCAGTTCCGTACCACCAGCCTTCAGTTCCTTCCTGTATTCGTCCAGGTAATCTCTTAAAAGAGGATCATTCCCCGTTTCTATATTGTAAATGGTATCCCTGGTGAAATGAATAAAGATGGGTGGGTGTGTTTTATTGATCCGTAGTTCGCCGTTTTCGATGCTCCTGGTACAGGTGAGGAGATTGATGTTGGTCAGGTTGCAGCCGGGGTGACGTATAATCCCGGGGGAGGACAAAATTAGAGGAAAGAGATCGAGATACTTTTGATCCACAAATACTCCCAATTCCCTTCGGGCATCCATTTTGTAATGGCAAACCCTGGCCCACCATTGCAGGGCGGGGATGGTTTTTCGGTTTGCCCCGATAAAACCACCACTGAAGATCCCATTTCGCATCACGGAGAAAAGCCCATCCTCATACCTCAAAGGATCTGTCTCGCTCCAATGGGGCGCCAGCAAAACATCGTGCTTAGCCAGGTCATCGAACAAAAAGGAAGGGTCTCCCGTGAAATAGACATCGGGGTCCGTAAAAATGACATTCTCAAATCTTTCAAGGAGATGCAAAAGAAGGATCGGTTTCAGAGCCCATCGCAAATGATCCTGGTTGGTATGGGCATACTTCTGAAAAATATCCCTGGCAATCTGTGATCCGAGGATCTGTTTTACCGGGATGAACAAGGTGGTGCCCGCTTCACCGGGAAGTTCTGAAGCCTCATCAGCATCCACCACGGCAATAATGAAGCTAAGATCGGGCATATACTTCCTGATGGAGGCGGCCAGGACCTTCGCGTAAGGAATGTATTTTTTATTGATGATCGTGCAGGCTGCTTTCACTGCTTCAATTTATGAAAATTTGTTCGAGCCATAGATCCAATCGTCCAGGTAATCGATCCCCGAACTTCGCAGGTGGATCTCAAACCCCGCTTTTTTTAGGGCTTCTTTGGTGATCTCTTTAGTCCGAAAGAAATCATTCTTTTCTTTTTTGAAACGAAAATCGTGGCAGGCGATGGCCACATACCTTATTTGCCGGAAGACCGAATAACTGTCTTCCACGAAAAGGTAACGTTCTGCTCCTTCGATATTCGATTTTAACAGGTCGATCTTTTGAAGACCGAATTTTTGGAACAGGCCTGCAAGCGTGATGGATGAAACTTCGGTGCCTGTATTCCCTGTAAAAGCAGATTCATAAGAGGGCCCCGGGTTACCGATCTTCGTTTCGCCAGTAACCGGGCCTATTGCATACTGGGCTGCGATCACATTTTTCAGCTTGTTTTTCCTGGTCATTTCGGCCAGCACGCCAAAAGGATGAGGGTGCGCCTCAACAGCAATGACTTTTCCAGCATCACCTATCATCTTAGAGTACACCAAGGTTTCTTCTCCAAGACCGGCCCCGAGATCCACGATCGTTTCACCAGGCAACGGCTTATGGAAATAAAGGCTTTCATTAAATGCTTTTGTGGAAAAGCTTTGAAGGGAAACATCGTCCCGCAATCCTTCGGCAGGAATATATATACCATCAATGCAGTAAAGAAAAAATTTTCCTGTTTTGAAGGGAACAAGTTCATCCAGGTTAAGTCCCTTTTTCCGGTAAAGACCTCGCATTAGCCGTTGGCGAAGGGCGGGGAATTTCCTGGCGAGTTTTAAACGAAATGACAAGACCGTGGGGTTACGGCACAAGATAATCATTCGTCAATTATCATAATTGATGGGAACCTTTTCCTTTGATTTGTTCTTATTTGTTTTTTCCTGCAGCTTCTTTTCGTCCTTCTTCCCTTTATTATCCAGGATGGGATCAATGACGGGGGCTTCACCATCCTCGAGTTTGAGCGTGAACACTTTTTCTATATGAACCCATTTCCCGTTTTCCCATTTGAATCCTTCATAGGAGCCGTCCGGGATCATTGTCCATTTCAGTTCAGGCTGATCGGTCTCGGAGATGAGGTGGTCCACCAATATCATTTCCTCTTCCGGTATGTAGTCAACAAGTATGCGTGCCCCTTTTTTGAATTCGATGCCGAAACGATCGCGATCCTCTCCTGGTATGCTGTCTTTCCGGTAGCTAAAATAAGGTCCTCCGAAAACAGGCTCATTACGCTGGTTAAAGGTCAGCACTTCGATCCATTTCATACTGCTCTGGGCACTGTTGTTATCGAAACCAAACAGGGTATAATAATTTTTTCCGCCGTATGTATGCTTGATGATGTTATAATACATTGCGCCGATCCAGTTGCCTGCGGTGCGCGCCGAATCTTCAGGTTTAGTGGTGAACTCAGAAACATCCCGCAGGGGAAATAGTTTCAGCCTGCCATCTGCGGTACGCATCTGGATAGCCCCTTTTTGCCGGGCGTAGTAATCGTCAAAATTGATGTTCCAGGTAATGATCCGGAAATTTGAATCAGGAGAATATATTTTCGAAACCCCAATGACCGAATCAAAAGGGTAGTAGAAAGAGTGCCTGACCTGCAGCGCCCTCACCAGGGTCTTTGTAAAGATGCTGTCAGAGATCATCCTGTCTTCCTGCAGGCTGTCGGTGATAAGGTAGCGCGCATATTCCGCTAATGTATCTTCCTTCAGGGCAAGCTTCTTCATATCAGCAGAACTGATCTTCTGCGCGCCTGCCTGCAATACAGAAAACGCGAGTGCCAGAAAAACAACTGACCGGGTAAACGGTTTATTCACAAGTATCAATTTGAAGGTGCTTCTAAGATGCAAAAAACGGCTAAATCGTTGTAAAATTTTGTGAAGTTTACAAAGCTGCTGCAAATTCAGGCAGGGAATTGAAACGCAGGTCGATATCGGGGTGGGGAAAGGGGGTTTCCGGGTTGGTGGAAGCGATAAATACCGTGTAGATCCCCGCGAAACGTCCAAAGAGCATATCACTGGGCTTATTTCCAAGGATAAGGGCTTTTGAGAGGTCGATCCCCGGCAATTCCCGTTGGGCGCGAAAGGCCAATCCCGGATTGGGCTTTCGGTCAGGATGCCTGTTTCCCGTGGCCGTACAGTAGTAGATGCCATCAATCCTCCCTCCCGATGCAGCCACTTCGTTGAGAAGATGCTGATGAATGGCCGAAAGATCATCTTCTGTCATCAATCCCCGGCCAATGCCCCGCTGGTTGCTTACGATGATGATTCGCCCGAATATTTCCGCGCATTTTTTCAGTGCATCGGTCACACCCGGGTAGAATTCGAATTCCCCCAGGTTCCTGATGTAATCTCCTTTTTTTTCGGGATTGATCACTCCGTCCCTGTCGAGAAACAGGGTCCAGCTTTTATCTATTTCCCGTAGATCCGGGCGCGCCATTTGAAGCTGGTTATTTGCGAGACGGTAGTCTTCCGGTACGCCGATGTCTATGAAATAGGCGTCTTCGGGATATCCATAGATATTCGTGTGTAACTGTTCGAGGTGGTCTTTTTCAAAGGAAAAAACAGGTGGAAAATGGTGAGAGAGAAAAATTTCTTTCGTCACTAAATAAATCCCGCCATTGATCAGGCCGGCCTCGTAATGTTTTTTCTCGCTGAATTTTTTCACCTTGCCGGTCTCCGTGATCTCCACGGCACCGTACCGGTCAAAGTCTTCCATTGGTTTCAGGGCAATCGTACAATCGGCACGGTTCGCTGTGTGAACGGCACTCAGTCTTTCAATATTCACCCTGAAAAGGGTATCGCCATTGGCAACAAGCACATTTTCCTCCCCGCATTTTTCCATCGCGAAGCGTATCGCACCACCCGTTCCCAGCGGCGAGGCTTCCACCACGAAATCATAATCCAGGGTAGGATATTGTTCTTCCAGCCAGCGCAGGATGAATTCACTCTTATATCCAAGTGAAAAAATGAAACGGGTGAGCCCCTGGCTCCTGAGGTGGTTGATCACGTAAAAAAGAAAGGGACGCCCAGCCACGGGGGCCATACATTTGGGCAGGTCCGGTACTTCTTCTCTTAGCCGGGTGCCCAGGCCCCCGGCCAGTATGATCGCCTCAGTTATCAAAATAGCTTTGCTCTACCAATTGACAGATGATGTGTCCTACAAGAATATGGGATTCCTGGATCCTGGGTGTATCCGTTGAAGGAATATCCAGGAGATAGTCTACCTTACCGTTCATTTGCCCTCCCCCCGACCCCGTAAAGGCAACGGTTGTCATTCCTTTCTTTCCTGCCGCCTCGAAAGCTTGAAGGATATTCTGTGAATTTCCCGAGGTTGAAATTCCCACCAGCACATCTCCCTTTTTACCAATCCCCTCAATGATCCGGGAGTACACATTTTCATATCCGTAATCATTGGCCACAGCAGTGAGATAGGAAGTATTACAGTGCAGCGCCTCCGCAGGCAGGGCCTTCCTGTCCCGGTAGAACCTGCCGGAAAATTCAGCAGCGAGATGCTGTGCATCTGCGGCAGATCCCCCATTGCCACAGAAATATACCTTGTTACCCGAGCGAAAAGCGTTTGTGATCACGGAGATCACTTCCCCGATGGTGTTCAACAGGCTTTCGTCGTCAAGTAATCGCTTCTTGGTTTCTAAAGAAGCGCTGATGATATCCTGTATTTTTTTCATTGACAATTTCATTCCTCCTTTGAACTAAATTAAATAAGATCAGATACTCCAGGTTTTTAGCCCCTGCTCCACGAATTGGTAAGGATGGGGCTTGCCCCCAAAGTTCTCCAAACTTTTCATCACATCGTATTTCGTGTTTGCGGGGCAGTAAAAGATCATAAACCCGCCTCCGCCGGCGCCGGAGATCTTTCCTCCCCGGGCGCCCGCTTTTTTCGCAGTTTCATAGATCTCTTCCATTCTTTCATTGCTGATGCCCTCCGCCATTGCCTTCTTTTTCCGGAATCCGAAGTCGAGGATCTCGCCGATCTCATTCAATCGCCCCCGGAGCAGGGCTTCCTTCATCATCTGGGCCTGTTGCCTGAGATCGTGCATTGCTTCTATGGAGCTTTCCTTTTTTTCTTGTACATTCTGGCTCTGTTTCCTGATGATCTCATCTGATCTTCTGCTGG
The DNA here is from genome assembly GCA_946479005.1 of uncultured Chitinophagaceae bacterium. The sequence goes on from CAMLEM010000075.1 coordinate 5,448, forward strand.
TGGATGTATAGTACAGGAGGAGATTGTTTTCCAGCTCATAAAGGTGTTGTTCTTTCACCCGCAGGGGATTCACAATTACTTTGTCGTCGCGGTAAAATTCCATAAAGTTTACACCCCCGAACGTTGCGGCATATTGATCCTGCCTTCCACCGGCGAGTCCCAGGTCCTGCCGCTCAATTTCGTAGGCATAATGGGCCATATCATATTCTCCAAAGGGGAGCCTGAGCATCTCCGCGAAAGCGCCGATAACGGCAACGACCAGGGTGGAGGAAGTTCCCAAACCCGACCCGGCCGGCGCATCGACATAGGTTGATAAACGAAATCCGGTTTTTTTAATTCCGTGATCTGCAGCGACCCTGTTATAAACCCCTTTTAGAAGATCCAGGGTTCCATTGACCGGTAGTGTCTCTGACCACTCATATTCTTCCTTCTCATTCCTGTCCCTTGCTTCCAGGATGATTTTATTTTCTTCCAGGGGTTCAATGGTGGCGTGGGCATAAAGGGAAACCGTGGCATTCAGTATGGCGCCTCCATAGATATCACAGTAAGGACTCACATCCGTTCCTCCTCCGGCCAATCCAATCCTTAAAGGGGCTTTACTCCGGTAGATCATTTTCGTTATGGGTTATAACTGCAGGATGGTGTCAACAAGCACGTTCCAGCTGTATTTTTTCTTTTCCTCGCGAAGATGCTTAATAAAATAATCTTCTCCTAATTGATAAAAACGAAGAATACCCTCTGCTATCGACGAAGGAGTAGGTTCAACCACCAGCCCTGCTTTTTCGTGGGGAACCAGGTCGGGCAGGCCACCTACATTGGTAACAACCATCGGTTTTTCAAAATGATAAGCGAGGGGAGTCACACCGCTCTGCGTGGCGTTGCGATAGGGTTGTACCACCAGGTCGGCGGCGCTCAGGTAATACCTGACTTCGCTGTCGGGGATGAAATCCGTTCTCAGGTACAATTGATCCCGGATCCCCAACCTGTCAATAAGCGTCTCGTAGGTTTTTTCATCTTCATAATACTCCCCGGCTACCAGGAGGCGGATGTTTTCCTTCAGGATCCGTGCATCAACCATTGCCTGCAACAGGAGGTCCAGCCCCTTGTAATTCCTAATGAAACCAAAAAAGAGGATGATCTTTCCTTTTTCCGGAATTCCCAAAAATTTTCTCGCCTCGGACGCCGGTATTACCTCCCCGAATGTGTCATATAGTGGATGTGTCACCTGCCGGGCAGGCTTATCGGGCTGAAAGGACCGCAGGTCTTTCATCACTTTCTCGCTCATAGTAATGAAAGCGTGGGGAGCCTTTAAAAAATATTTTGTGAACAACCGGTCGCCAAATCGTTTTTCGTGCGGGATCACATTGTCGGCAATGCAAACGATCCGGGAATGTTTATTTTTCCTGACCCTCCTTAATATGGTTCCTAATGCAGGACCCATAAAGGGTAACCAAAAGCGAACGACAACCAGGTCGGGCCTTTCTTTTTTCAACCGGTTACCGACGCGAATCCAGTTGAAGGGATTTACGGAGTTTATCACGGAGTGTATCTCGGTTTCGGGGGCGGGCTCATCCGTGTATTGTGTTTTCCCGGGAAACAAAAAGGAAGGATACTGTAAACTGAATGACAAGATGGAACATTGATGCCCGGCTTCCTGGAATGCTTTCGCCAGGCGCTGGTTAAAAGTAGCCAGTCCGCCCCTCAGGGGGTGTGCGGGCCCTATGATCACTACCCTCGCCATCAGAGCCCGGTCTTTTCTTCTACGATGTAACTATTGCGTGCGGGTGAATTGCGCGAGATCAGTTCCCCAATGAAACCTGCAAGGAATAACTGTACACCCAAGATGAGCGCGGTAAGTGCGAGGTAAAAACCGGGGCGATTAGTTAGGGCAAATTCCGGGTCAATGATCTTCGATACCACCAGGTAGATGGAAATGCCAAGTCCGGCCAAAAAGAAGAGGGTCCCCCATAATCCAAAGAAATGCATTGGGCGTTTGGAGAATTTCCCGACAAAGGTGATGGACATCAGGTCTAGAAATCCATTGACAAATCTTCTCCAGC
>CAMLEM010000076.1 GCA_946479005.1 uncultured Chitinophagaceae bacterium
GACTCCGCGAAGTTCCACGAACCCATCAGTGAAATGATCGTGGTAAAAGACATCGAGCTTTACAGTATGTGCGAGCATCATATGCTTCCCTTTTTCGGTAAGGCGCACGTGGCCTACATACCTAACGGATGGATCACCGGCCTCAGCAAGATCGCCAGGGTGGTGGATGTTTTTTCCAGGAGAATGCAGGTGCAGGAACGCCTGACCATCGAGATAATGAATGCCATTAAAACCTCCCTTAACCCCGTAGGGGTGGCCGTGGTGATCGAGGCCCAACATCTTTGTATGATGATGCGCGGGGTTCAGAAACAAAACTCGGTGACCACCACTTCAGCTTTCGACGGGGAGTTCCATAAAAGCGCGACGCGCAGCGAATTTCTGAAGCTGATCACAGCAAAACTTAGTTAAGGAATACGGCAGTGGAAGAGCGTCGGAGGATGTATATTTGCGCCCTAACCACCAGGTATGAAACACGGGTTTGTATTTCCGGGCCAGGGCTCTCAGTTCGCCGGAATGGGAAAGGAGCATTACCAGAACAGTGCCTTTGCAAAGAGGGCGTTTGAACAGGCCAACGAAATCCTCGGATTCCGTATTTCCGACGTGATGTTCGGGGGTTCAGAGGCAGACCTGAAGCAAACCAATGTCACCCAGCCAGCGGTCTTTCTTCACTCGATCGTTGCGTACCGCACCATTGAACATCTTTCTCCCGATATGGTCGCGGGTCATTCGTTGGGTGAATTCTCCGCACTTGTTGCCAATGGCACACTTAGCTTCGAGGATGCACTAAGCCTGGTTTCCATACGGGCCGGGGCGATGCAAAAGGCCTGCGAGCTTCAGCCCTCCACAATGGCTGCCGTATTAGCCCTTGCCGATGAAACAGTAGAAAAGATCTGTACCGATGTTTCCACTGAAACCGGGGAAGTGGTGGTTCCCGCCAATTACAATTGCCCGGGGCAGCTGGTGATCAGCGGCTCCATAAAAGGGGTGGAGATCGCCTGTGAACGAATGAAAGCGGCCGGCGCGAAGCGGGCGCTGGTGTTGCCTGTGGGAGGGGCTTTTCACTCGCCACTGATGCAACCGGCGCGGGAAGAGCTGAGTGCCGCGATCGAATCCACGAAATTCCATAATCCTACCTGCGCGGTTTACCAAAATGTGGTGGCCCGCGCGGTGATGGACCGGGAAGAGATAAAGGCAAACCTCATTGAACAGTTGACACAACCCGTGCGCTGGACGCAAAGTGTTCGGGCGATGATCGCTGACGGCGCCACGAGGTTCACGGAAGCAGGCCCCGGGAAGGTTTTGCAGGGATTGATCAACAAGATCGATAAATCCGTGACCACCGACGGTGTCAGCTGATCAGTTCACGGGTACGCCGCAGTTCAACCATTCACCATCGAAGCTCGCCTTGTATTTTTTATAGAAATTGATCGCAGGCTCATTCCATTCCAGCACCTGCCAAACGATGCGGGGAAGGCCTCTTTCCCGGGCTTCCTCAAACAATCTTTCAAATAATAATTTCCCGATGCCCTTTCCCCGCATTTTTTCGGTAACAAGAATGTCTTCGAGGTACATCGCCTGGCCTTTCCAGGTGGAATAGCGGATATAATAAAGCGCGAACCCCTGGATGCCGTGCTCGTCTTCCGCCACGAAGGACCACCAGACGGGATTTTTTCCAAACCCGCTCTCCTCGAAATGAGAGAGGCTCACGGTAACCTCGTCCGGCGCTTTTTCATAAACGGCCAGTTCTTTTATTAATTCTAATAGCCTGGGGCAGTCTTGTTTTTTTGCCCGCCTGATCTGGAAATTCTTCATAAAGCCTGGTTTAAGTCTTCCACTATATCTTCAAAATTTTCGACACCCACGTTCATACGAATCAGTCCGTCTGTGATTCCATATTTTTCCCGTTGTTCCCTGGGTACGCTGTAATGCGTCATTGAAGCAGGATGGGAAAGAAGCGTGTCGCAGGTTCCGAGGGATACGGTACGCACACACATTTTCAGGCGGTTCATAAAGTCTATCCCTCCCTGCAGGCCGGAACGCAGCTCGAAGCTGAGCATTCCTCCCGGGTGACGCATTTGTTTTTTAGCAATGGTATGATCGGGATGCGAGGAAAGACCGGTGTAATTCACCCTTCTTACTTCTTTATGTCCTTCCAGGAACCCGGCCACTTTCATCGCATTGGCGCAATGTCGTTCCATCCGGAGCTCCAGCGTTTTCATTCCCTGGATAAGCAGGAAGGCATCGAAGGGATTTGAATTGCCTCCAAGCAGCCGGTGTGTTTTGGTGCATTGGGTATTCATAAATTCCAGGTCACGGCCCAGGACCACACCACCGATGGCAGTACCGTGCCCGTTGAGAAATTTGGTGGTTGAATGAACGATGAAATCAACGGGGTATTTGAAGGGCTGCTGGAGATAGGGCGTTGCGAAAGTATTGTCGCAAGCCACCTTCAACCCGTATTTTTTTCCCAGGGAGGCCAGCGTTTCCAGGTCCACGCACTGGAGGGTCGGGTTTGCGGGTGTTTCGAGGTATAGCAGCTTCAAATCCTTTTCTTTTTTCAGGATTTCTTCTGTTGCAGCGGGGTCCCTGAGGTCGGCGATCACCGCCGTGATCCCAATGGCCGGAAGGATCTTGTTCAGGAGTTCATCTGTTCCTCCATAAAGGGAATAGTGTGTCAGAATTCTATCACCGGCCTTCAGCTGGGAGAGGATCATCGTAGTGATGGCCGCCATCCCGGAGCTATGCAGGATGGCCTTTGCTTTCACATTGAGGCCAAAGGTTTCCAGGGCGGTGATCTTTTCCTCGGCTTCCCTTATCGTGGGGTTGCCCCACCGGCTGTAAATGAATCCTTCCTCTTCCCCACTGAAGCGCCTCATTCCCTGTTCGGCGGTATCGTAAACGTAAGTGCTGCTGGCATAGATGGGAACCTGGTGGGCGTAAGAGGGATCCTGCCGGTGACCGCCGTGAATGGCAGTGGAGCCCCATCCTTTCAGTGAATGTGCGTAACTATTCTCTTCCATTCTTTTTGTTTTTATTCAATTTTGAAGAAAGCTACCAAAGCTAAGATTAATGAAAGAACTGCTGAGGCAGTACGCCGCATACAATGCCTGGGCCAACCAGCGGTTACTGGAACTGATCGTGGGCCTTCCCACGGAGATGCATACCCGCGAACTGGCATCCAGCTTTTCCTCTTTACATAAAACCGTGTTGCATATGCTCGATGCGGAAAGCATCTGGTGGCAAAGATTGAAGCTACAGGAGCGGATCCAGATTCCGAGCGAACATTTTAAGGGGGAGATGCGGGAGCTTTCAACCGCTTTGATCAACCAGTCGAAGCAATGGGAGGAATGGATCAGCAATGCTTCGGAGCCGGCATTGGACCACGTTTGCCAGTACCAGAATTCGAAAAGGGAAACCTTTAAGCAGCCCGTTTACCAGATGGCTTTACAGGTTTTCAGCCACGGCTCTTACCACCGCGGTCAGCTCGTGACGATGTTAAGGCAGATGAATGTCGAAAAGATCCCGCAGACGGATTTTATTGTCTGGAGCAGGAAAAAATGATCAGGCACCCCATTTCAGGAGGGTTGCACCCCAGGTAAAACCGCCACCAAAAGCCGAGATCACAAGGAGGTCGCCTTTTTTTAGCCGATCCTGCCACTCCCATAAACAAAGGGGGATGGTCGCGGCTGTGGTATTCCCGTAACGATGTATGTTGATCATCACTTTTTCCCTCGGCAGGCCCATCCGGTTTGCCGTGGCGTCAATTATACGAAGGTTGGCCTGGTGAGGCACCAGCCAGGCAATATCTTCTCCTGTAAGATTGTTTCTCTCCAGCAACTCGGCGCTCACATCTGCCATACCCTTTACAGCGAATTTGAAAACCGCCTGCCCTTCCTGGTAGGCATAATGTTCCCGGGCCATCACGGATTCTATGGAAGCAGGTTTACGCGATCCCCCCGCCTTCATATGCAGGTATTGGCAGCCACTTCCATCGCTCCTGAGAATGCTGTCGAGCACACCATAACCTTTTTCATTGGGTTCGAGAAGTACGGCACCGGCGCCGTCACCGAAAATGATGCAGGTGGCCCTGTCCTGGTAATCCACGATGGCGCTCATCTTATCCACGCCCACAACGATCACTTTTTTGAATCTCCCGCTTTCGATGAACATAGCCCCGGTGGTCAGGCCATAAACAAAGCCCGAACAGGCAGCCTGCAGGTCGAAGCCGAAAGCATTTCGGGCGCCAACCTTGTCGCCGATGATATTGGCGGTGGCGGGAAAAACGAAATCCGGGGTCACCGTACAGCAAACGATGCAATCGATCTCCAGCGGATCCAGGCCTCTTTTTTCCAGGATCTCTTTCACGGCAGGCACGGCCATATCGGAAGATCCTTTTCCTTCACCCCTGAGTATCCGGCGCTCTTCAATGCCGGTACGGGTGCGGATCCATTCATCATTGGTGTCGACCATTTTTTCAAGATCGAAATTGGTCAGTTTATCAGGAGGTACATAACCACCAACTGCTGTCACCGCGGCTGTGATCTTCTTAGACATAGAATCGACGGAAATTTGAGGCACGAATATACGACTGGGGGTCTGATCAGGCTGTTTTCCCTATTTTCGCGCCTATGATCGCTTACCTGAAGGGAGAATTTGTGAACAAGAGTCCGGCAGTGGTTCAGGTGGATGTAAACGGGGTGGGTTACGAAGTTCAGATCAGCCTCAACACCTACTCAAAGATCCAGGGTCTCGACAGGGGTCTCCTTCACACCTGTTATCTCGTACGCGAGGACGCCCACATCATCTACGGCTTTTACGATCTGATGGAGAAAGAGATGTTCCAGCACCTGATCTCGGTGTCAGGCATCGGCGCGTCGACCGCCCGCGTAATGCTTTCCTATATGAAACCGGCTGAGCTTGCCAGGGCCATCGGGCAGGGAGATACCCGCTCGCTGGAGGCGATCAAGGGCATCGGTAAAAAAACTGCGGAACGGATGGTGTTGGAACTCAGGGAAAAAATTACGAAACTTGCCGTAGATACAAATATTGGCCCTATGATAAACAATACTTTGCAGCAGGATGCGTTAAATGCTTTACTTGCTTTGGGAATCCATCGCCAGGCCGCCAGCCAGGCTATCGAAAAGACCCTGGCAACCGAATCCGATCTGTCCGTTGAGGAACTGATTAAAAAAGCACTTCGTACTCTCTGAATCCACTATTTTTCAGAAAACTAATTGATCGAGAAAATTGAACCTTAGGACTGCTCATATTCTCCGTACTGGTTTAGCTATGGCCATCCTGGCCATCTTTGCCCAGGCCAATGCAGGCTTTTTCAATGGCAGGAGAACACCTGTGGATTTCAATGCTGATACGAACCGTTACCCCATTTACGATCGTTACGGAGATCCTTACAGCTGGCGCAACCGGAACAGCTTTGATCTTCTGGATACCTCCATCATCAAAAGGACGATCGAATACGACCCGCGCACGAACCAGTATTATATCATCGAAAAGATCGGTGACAAATATTATCGTACGCCCACCGCGTTCACGATGGAAGAGTTCCTGCGGTTGCAGGGCAGAAGAGATGAAATAGATTATTTTAAAAAGCGTTCTGCGCTGCTGGCCAATATGAACCGTCGCCTTTTCAAGCCGAAATTCAAGGTTTCGAACGACTGGTTCAACCGGATCATCGGCGCAGGTCCCGACGGTAAAGTAAAAATCGATATACGTCCCTCCGGCTACGTTGACTTCCTGGCAGGGTACCAGGGGCAGAACATCAAGAATCCCACGCTCCCCGAGCGCGCGAGAAAGAATGGCGGCTTTGATTTCAATATGAACTCCCAGCTCCAGGTGGATGCCAACCTTGGGGAGAAGCTGAAACTCCCGATCAACTATAATACCCTGGCCAATTTCCAGTTCGAGAACCAGCTCAAGCTCGATTATCGCGGGCAGGATGATGACATCCTCAAGATCTTCCAGGCCGGGAACACGAATTTTGCTTCCAAGGGAACCCTGATCCCGGGAGCGCAGTCCTTATTCGGTATCAAAACGCAACTTCAGTTCGGAAAGCTTTTCATCACCACCGTTCTTGCCAACCAGCAATCCCAGCGGCAATCTCTGGGACTCCAGGGCGGTACTGCTGCACAAAGTTTTTCTTTGAAAGCCGATGAATATGATGAGAACCGGCACTTTCTTTTGGCGCAATATTTCCGCAACAATTACAATAAGACCCTTGCCAAACTTCCCGTGGTGGATTCAAGGATCCAGGTGTTGCGAATGGAAGTTTGGGTGACGAACAGGAATGGCAGCACCACCGACACCCGGGATATCGTGGGGTTGATGGACCTGGGAGAAAGGAATCCTTACAGAAGTGACATTCTCACCGGGCAGGGAGATGTGCTGCCGCGCAATGAGGCAAACGACCTCTACGCGAACCTCACATCCAATCCCAATTTCCGGAACTCTTCACTGGTGCAAAACCAGCTCACCACTTTTGGCTTATTGCCTGTGCAGGATTTTGAAAAAACCTTTGCCCGCAAACTGAACCAGGGGGACTATTATTATAATCCACAGGTTGGATTCCTTTCCCTGAATTCACCTCTTCAGCCTGACGAGGTTTTAGGCGTGGCTTACCAGTATACTTATAATGGGCGTGTTTACCAGGTGGGTGAATTCTCCCAGGATGTGCCCCCGGATACAACGGGTACTTCACAGCGCGTGCTCTTCCTGAAATTATTAAAGGCCACTTCGCAGCGGACCAACCTGCCGATCTGGGACCTGATGATGAAGAACGTTTATTCCGTGGGATATGGAATGCTCGACAGAACTGATTTCAAACTGGATGTACTTTATGAAGAACCGAGTTTGGGAGAGAAGCGTTACCTGCCTCCGGACAGTGTGCTGCCACAGTACCGCGGGCAACCCATCATTAGCCTGGTGAACCTCGACCGGTTGAATAACCAGAACGATCCGCAGCCGGACGGCGTCTTCGATTTCGTGGAGGGCTTCACCGTGATCTCTTCACAAAGCCGCATCATCTTCCCGGTGCTAGAGCCTTTCGGCCACGACCTGGATTATGTTTTTCCAACCAATGACCTGAGGGACAGGTTCCTGTATTATCCCCTGTATGATACCATCAAGGCCATCGCCCAGACCTATGCCAATCTCAACCGTTATAAAATGGTGGGCCGTTCCCGTTCCAGCGGAGGACCGGGCGGGGCTGCTGAATACCAGCTGGGCTATAATATCCCCAGGGGATCCGTTACCGTTACGGCGGGCGGACAAACCCTGATGGAGAACGTGGACTATGAGATCAACTATGATCTCGGTTCTCTTCGCGTGATCAACCAGGCCATTTTGAATTCCGGTATTCCGGTGAATATCCAGTACGAGAACAACCAGGCCTTCGGGTTCCAGAATAAGAATTTTATGGGTATC
>CAMLEM010000077.1 GCA_946479005.1 uncultured Chitinophagaceae bacterium
CGCAATATGGAATTATACAATCATAATTCCCAGGTCGAAAGCTTCTACAGCAATTACGAGGTCAAAACAGACAAGAACAACCAGGCCCAGATCAGCACCATAAATACTTTCCTTGACGGGAAAAAACCGGATTAACGCTCAGGCGGTCTTATCAATTTTCTGAAAAGGCCGCCTAAGCCCGTTCCAATGAAAAGTGTCAATCGCTAGTGTTTTTTAGTTGTTCCCTCCCGGTTCTCCGGGAGGGTTTTTTTTAACTGCGAAGTATGAGAATGACACGAATTGAATGGGCATTCGCTTTTCGCAATACGTAATGAAATTCAGCCCGGGAGTGATTGATCCGTGTAGATCCACTGAATCCCCGTCCGACTTACGTCGTTCAGGCGGGCGGGGATTCAGTGTTCTATTGTATTCCTGCGAGATTCCTGCTGAAATTATTTCAAATCTTTCCTGTTATTGACCCGGTAGCAGATCAGCCAGACCAGGATGGTGAGTACGATGGTGAGAATCGTGAAGAGGGGGATCTCGCTCATCGCTGTTTTGTGACCTGCAGGATCCAGCCTTCCAATGAAGGATGGAACGGGGATCATCCTGTCGGTCATTTCCAGGGGCATAAATTTTCCCCATTCAGCCTTGTAATATTTGGAAAGACCCGTGAGCAGGTTATCCAGGATGATAAAAAGGAAAAGGAAGGCCCCCAGCGCGATAAATGCTTTCCTGACAAGAAAGCCGATAAGAAATGCGATCGAAAGCTGGGCAAAGGTTTGCAGGAAGAACAGGCTCGCGTAATAGGAGGAACCCCAGGTATCGCGGATGAGGCGGGTATGACTGGCAGAACCAGCAATGAGCACGGTTGCGACATACAAAATGGTCAGCAGGAGTGTGATAATGAAAACATCCACCAGCTTGCTGGTGATGAACTGTGCCCGGCTCCAGCCATCGATGATATTCTGACGATGTGTCCTGAAGCTATATTCATTCGTGATCAGCATAATCACCACCACCGCCGGGATGAAAGTGAAAAGCGAGGAAGCAAAGGCGACCGTGTGCCAGACATCAGGAAATGCATAAGGATTCCCAATGGCCATTTTAGCCAGTTGCGCCGCATCGGAAGGCTGGTTCAACAGTTCCTGGTACATTGTATAGAAAATGTAATTGATGCCCGGGTAGGCCAGGAGCGTGAGCCCCATGATCCACCAGAAAGCATTATACTTTCTCATCTTCAGCCATTCCACTTTCACCAGAGTTTTCATCTATTCTCCTGTTAGTTCAAAGAATTTTGTTTCCAGTCTTTTCTTATGTATCACCAGCCTTGTCAGCGTGATCCCGTTTTCAAAGCAGCTGCGATTGAGATCTTCGGGATCTACTGTTCCCTTGGGAAAGATCGCGTGGATGATATTTCCCGGGAGCTGGCTGAATTTGATGTTTCTTGAGGCGAGGAAAGCTTCGAGCTTCACCAGGTCCGCTGCACTGATCTCGATCACATCGTCTTCCAGCATAATGTCATCCACTGCGCCGGTGGTGATCAGCGTGCCGGTTTTCATTATGGCCGCGTGCGTGCAAACTTTTTCCACCTCATCAAGAAGATGGCTGGCCATAATGATGGTATGTCCCTGGTTCTTTAATTCAATGATCAGGGAGCGTATCTCAGCGATCCCCACAGGGTCGAGACCGTTGGTGGGCTCATCCAGCACCAGCACTTTCGGATCTCCCAAGAGAGCTGCGCCGATCGCCAGTCGCTGTTTCATCCCGAGGCTGAAAGATTTGAAGCTCGCCCAGCGGCGCTCATATAATTTGACCTTCCTGAGAACTTCATCTATGTCTTTCGGCTTACCCCGCCCGGAAATGGCCTGGGTGATCCGTAGGTTGTCGGTGCCTGAGAGATAGCTGTAAAAATTCGGTGTTTCCAGGATACAGCCGATCTGTTTTCTCACGGCGCTGGAAGAGCCCGGCTTGCCAAACCAGCTGAAATCGCCGTGGTTGGCTTTCAGTACGTCCATAACGATACCGAGCAGGGTGGTCTTCCCGCTGCCATTCGGCCCGAGGATCCCAAAAACGCTTCCTTGTGGAACGGAAAAGCTAACGCCATTCAGCGCCTGCACCCGGCCATAGCTTTTCTTCAGGTTCGTGATCTCAAGTACAGTACTCATTTTCTCATTTGAGGGATGAAGTTAATGCCTGTGGCCCAAAGCCGGATGCTGCCCGCCACTTTATGGTAACTTCAGAAAAAATTTTAATGTCCACAGTACTGATCACAGGAGGGACCGGAATGATCGGGCAGGCTATCACGGATAACCTGTTGCAACGGGGAGACAAGGTCATTGTATTCACCAGGGATGGACAAAAACAGGGTACCGGAGGGGATGTAGAATTTGCGCACTGGGATCCTGCCGGATCAGAGTATGATCGTGAAGCGGTGCGCCAGGCGGATCATCTCATTCTCCTGGCCGGTGCAGGCATTGCCGACCGGCGATGGAATAAGAAAAGGAAAAAACTGATCCGGGAAAGCAGGCTGGGGGGCGCCCGGCTCATCCTGCAGGCTTTGAGTGAAACACCCAATAAGGTGAAAACGGTTGTGAGTGCTTCAGCCATCGGGTGGTATGGACCTGATACGGATCCCTGGTCCGCAGGATTTATTGAAACAGATCCAAATCACAATGATTTCCTGGGGGAGACCTGTAAGATGTGGGAGGAGTCGATCTGCCCAGTGAAAGAATTGGGTAAAAAGCTCGTTATCCTTCGAACCGGCATTGTGCTTTCTCCCCGGGGTGGGGCTTTGAAAAAATTTCTTCAGCCTCTGAAGTTTGGAATAGTGCCTGTGTTGGGTTCAGGAAAACAAGTGATCAGTTGGATCCATATTGAGGACCTGGTGAGAATGTATGTGAATTCTCTGGACGATCCAGCCATGCAAGGGGTTTATAATGCGGTGAGTCCATTGCCTGTGTCCAATGAGAAATTTATGGATGTGCTGAAGCGGGTTGTCGGCAGCCGGGGTTTGAAGATGAAGGTTCCCGCACCTCTTCTCCGGGCAGTCCTTGGCGAGGTTAGCGGGGAGGTGCTGAAGAGCGCGACCGTGAGCTCGCAGAAGATCATTGAATCGGGATTCAATTTTCGGTTTCCTGAGTTAGAGGAAGCTTTGAGAGATACAATGGAACACGGGTGACACCCTTCGACTTCGCTCAGGGACCTCGGATGACAGGGATTTACACGGATCAGATTCCCACTCTGGCAAGTGGTAAACTCTTTCGAATTTAAGGACACAGATCCGTGCAAATCCGTGTCATCCGTGTTCCATTCATCCTAAACTCGCGTGATCCGGATGCCAGACATTGGTGAAATCTCCGATGACGGCGAGGTTATTTCTGAAACGAAGGCGGGATATATTGAGATCTTCAATATCTTTTTGTCTTACCCGGCGATACATCGGGTGCATGGTTCCTCCCGGCGAGCCCGCAGGAATGGAGGGATCATACTGGTAAGGCGGGTCCACGAGTGTGCCACGCGGATACATAATACCGGGAACCCCCTTGCCCCGGAAGTCGAGGTCCCGGGGATGCTCGAGCCCCAGCGTATGCCCATACTCGTGAGCTGCCGTGGTAGAGCCCACATAGAGATTTTCCAGCTTGAAATAGCCGGTATTGCAGCCGAGTCCGTCGACAAAGGAAATATTACCCTGTGCAAACTCTTCGATGCGGAAGAAATTAACACGGGGATCTGTATTCGAAACTACATCCACCACTTCGAGGGAAGGAACAAAGAGGGCGGTAACAACAAACTGAATACGGTAAGCCCGCCCACTGACAGGCACCCGGCCGGCAGGTTCATTCCACAGGGATTCTATTTCGGAACGGATGTTTTCAGTCACCTCTTCATTGGCGGCATTCCCATAGGTGATGATATGAGAATGAATAATGACTTCTTCTCCCTTTAGTTCCGCTTCTCCCATTAATTGGCGAAATAATTTTTAAAGGATTCCGTAAGGCGTGTGAACTCTTTTTTAACCTGGTTCATACCGATCAGTCCTCCCGACATCCCGGTGGAATCACGATGCAGCATCACGGAGAATTTATCTCCCTCCTGCTGAATGCCCACGGATTGCTTGTGATATTTGACAAAGGCGCCAAGAAGGATGCGTGCCACACGATTTCCCTTCTCATAGGTCTTCAGGTCAGGGGTCGCCGATTTTAATTTATAGCCTTCGGATGTGAAAAAGAGGTTCAGCTTATTATCCAGCTCCTCGCGGCTTCCACCTGATGCGTTATAGATCACACGGTCTTTGGCGAAATCTACTACCTGTAATTGCATAATTATGAGTTTTGGTTGTTATTCAAATCAATTCAATTGCGGGTCGATGGGGAAGTTGACCATCATCTCGTAATCTCCTCCCAGGTGGCGGAGGGAATCCTTCCAGATCTCCTCGTAGTTTTCGTGGAACACCAGTTTTCGGGTAGCCTTTACTGTTAGCCAGGTCTTTTCCTTCATTTCCCCGGCCAGTTGTCCTTCGCTCCATCCGGAATAACCGATGTAAAACCGGATCTTGTCGGGAGTGACCTCCCTGCTGAGGATCATTTTTACCACGGCATCGAAATCACCACCCCAGTAAACCCCTTTGAAAACCTCCTGGCCACCGGGGATCTGTTCGGGGTATTGGTGCAAAAAATGTATGGTATCCACCTGTACGGGTCCCCCGTAATAAACGGGGAAATCAAATCCTTCCAGTTCGGGGATCAGTTCATCGAGCGTGTTCTGGTATTGCCTGTTCAGCACAAATCCAAAGCTCCCTTCTTCCTTGTGTTCACAAAGAAAAACAACGGTACGCAGGAAATTGGGATCTTTCAAAAAAGGATCTGCGATCAGTAATATGCCGGGGCCCGGAGTGATCATCGTTCAAATTAAGGAATTCTAGGTTTTTTTAAGAGGGAGGTCCACCGTGAAAGTGGTGCCTTTTCCCAACACGCTTTCCGCCTTGATATCTCCGTCGTGCGCTTCCACCATCGTCTTTACGTAGCTCAGTCCCAGCCCAAACCCCTTCACATTATGCACATTTCCGGTATGAGCGCGGTAGAATCTTTCAAAGATCCTTTTCAGGGTGTCGCGGTTCATACCGATCCCATTGTCCTCAATGCGCATCGTGAAATGTTTTGCATTTGACTGGGTGGACAATTTGACCAGGGGAGGCGTGTTCTCTTTCGCGTATTTCACGGCATTATCCACCAGGTTATTCACCAGGTTCGAAAAATGGACCTCGTCGGCATCGATCAGGTCGTTCGTTGCTTTCAGGTCCAGTTCCACTTTACCCTGCTTGGTTTCAAGCTGCAGGGCAAAATTATCCACCACGTCGTTGATGATCTCGTGCACGTGGAGGGGTTTACGGTTGAGGTTCACCTCGTTCTTTTCAAGCTGGGAGGCCTTCAGGATGGTTTCCACCTGCCGGTTCATCCTCTTGTTCTCTTCCTTGATGATATCGGAGAAATAGCTCAGCCTGGCCGGGTCCTGGATCACCTTTTCATTTTTCATTGCATCCACGGCCAGGGAGATCGTGGCGATGGGAGTCTTGAACTCGTGGGTCATATTGTTGATGAAATCATTCTTGATCTCACCGATCTTCTTCTGCCGAAGCATTGTTCTCACCGTGAGATAAAAGGCCAGCATAATGATGATGGTGAAGGCACCCGACATCACGATGGGAAGGCTCAGGGATTTCAACACCAGCTTCTTGATGCTTGGTACCACCACGATGAGATATTCATCAATGGCCAGGTTTTCACCGGCTGTGCCACTTTGCGGGGAGAGGTAGGCCACCGAGGCCTTGTTATGAACGGTGTCCGCATAGGCCGCCACAAAATTCGGTGATTGCTTTTCCAGGTAATTCTGAACACCATTCTTCTCTACGGATACGATCCCGAATTCAAAACGGATATCTGCCAGGTCCCGGCGCTGGAAAGCTGCAAACAGCTTTGCGCGGATCTGGTCTTCCGTGAATTGTTTGGCGATGCTCAGCGGGCGGAGAATGTCAACGGTAAAATCATCGAGAATGCTGCGGCGGGGAATGGTGTTATAGCCGCTCTTGAACTCTGACAGTTCCCTGCCAACTTCCTCCGTGGCCAGGCTAACGCGCTGGCTGATCTGGTCTTCCCGCAATTTCACCATATTCCGGATCCAGGATACCTGGATCATTATGATCCCGAACAGGGAAAGCAGGATCAGGATGGTGATGATGGTGAAGGTTCTTTTCAAGGTGACAAAAATAACGCTTAGTGCCTCATTCCGAAATGATTGATAAGTATTTAACGGGGTTTTAGAGTCTGTTCGAAATGGGCCGGAAATAACAGGGAACCATCTCCATAGCTCAAAAACCGGTAATCATTTTTCAGTGCGTGATCATATACTTTTTGCCATTCATCACCAATAAACGCCGCGATAAGAAGAAGGAGGGTAGATCCCGGCTGATGAAAATTGGTAACCAGGCCGTGTACGATGCGAAACCGGTACCCCGGCGCTACCAGGATGCCGGTTTGAGTGACCAGCTTCAGCATACCCCGCGACCTTAAATGTTCAATGAGTGCGCCGAGGGCCTGTTGCCGGCTGACTGGTTCCTCCTCTTCATAAACTTCCCACTGGGAAAGAGGCTGGATCTCCGCGGCACCCAGGGCCAGTTTCCTGCCGATCCAGTAAATACTTTCCAATGTGCGCAGGGAGGTCGTACCCACGGCTATGATCGGTCCGTTTGGTCTTTCATACAGTTTCTCCAGGAGTGAAAGAGAAACATCGATCCATTCGGAATGCATTTCGTGCCCGCCCAGGTCTGCCGATTTAACGGGCTTGAATGTGCCTGCTCCAACGTGAAGGGTCAGAAAAGCGGTTTCAATTTTCTTCTCTTCCAGTTCCTGCAGTACGGGTTCGGAAAAATGAAGTCCCGCTGTCGGGGCGGCCACCGAACCTTCGCTTTTCGCATATACGGTCTGGTAACGGCTTTGATCCTCTGTTTCAGCTTTTCTCTTTATATAAGGAGGAAGTGGCATCGCACCCGCCTGCTGAAGGACCTCCGAAAAAGAGAGTTCCCGCGGGCTCCAGCTGAGCTCCACTTCGAAGCTATCGGGAAGCTTGCTGATATATTCGGCGTGAAGGGTGAGATCGCCTGTTCTTTTTTCCAGCACCTGTCCTGGTTTCCATTTGGATGCGCCACCGACCAGGCATTTCCATCGTACCCTTCCTGTTTTGGCCATCGCGGTATGGATCTCCAGGCTTTCATCAGCGGGCGACAAACAGAATATCTCCACTACGCCACCCGTTTTTTTCTGGAAGAGCAAGCGTGCGGCAACTACGCGTGTATCATTGAAAACGAGCAGGGAAGAAGGAGGCAG
>CAMLEM010000078.1 GCA_946479005.1 uncultured Chitinophagaceae bacterium
GTTGAATGCGAAGAAGTTCGCGATCTTACGGACACGCCTTTTCATAAATACTGGATTTATCGGTTTTTCTAATGATCCGCATCTCTCAATGCGAAAGGATTGGTTTCTCGATACTAAAATAGAAAGGGCCCGGTTAAGGTCAAATTCCGGAAAGGGGTATCTGGCAAAATAAGGCAGTAATACGCAGGCGGGATTCGTAGATCTACGATTTCTATTTCTTCATCTCCTCCAGTTTGTTCTGCATCAGGAACATCTCATCCCTGAGCCGGGCCGCTTCCATAAAGTCGAGGTCCCGCGCCGCCTTTTCCATTTCTTTCCGCATACGGCCGATCGCTTTTTCGAGCTGGGGAATGGTTTTGTATTCAGGCTGTTCATCAGCGGCTACGGTCACCAGCTCGCCATCGGGCGGAATCGCATAGGGATCATCGGGGTTATAGCCCTTTATGTCGAGTACCGATGTCTGGGCAAACACATCTTTTGCGGTCTTGTTCACAGAACGGGGAGTGATGCCGTGCGCAATGTTCCAGGCCACCTGCTTTTCGCGGCGGCGGCTGGTTTCGTCAATGGTCTTTTGCATACTTTCTGTCATCTTATCCGCATAAAAGATGACCAACCCGTCCACATTCCTTGCGGCCCTTCCCGCCGTTTGGGTGAGTGATTTTTCATTGCGGAGGAAGCCTTCCTTGTCGGCGTCGAGGATCGCCACCAGGGAAACCTCGGGAAGGTCCAGTCCCTCGCGAAGAAGATTTACCCCCACCAATACATCGATCTTTCCCAGCCTGAGATCGCGAAGGATCTCAACGCGGTCAAGCGTGTGCACCTCACTATGGATATACTTTGATTTGATGTTGATGCGGTGCAGGTACTTATCCATTTCCTCCGCCATTCTTTTGGTAAGCGTTGTCACCAGCACCCTGTCACCTTTTTTCACGCGTTTGTCGATCTCGTCCAACAGGTCATCGATCTGGTTCACGCTGGGTCGAACTTCAATGGGAGGGTCCAGCAGGCCGGTGGGTCTCACCACCTGTTCCACCACTACTCCCCCGCATTTTTCAAGCTCATAATCATCGGGGGTGGCCGAAACATAGATCGTCTGGCCCAGCATCGATTCAAATTCGTGGAAATTGAGCGGGCGATTGTCCAGCGCGGAAGGAAGCCGAAAGCCATAATCTACCAGTATGAGCTTCCTGCTCCTGTCTCCGCCGTACATACCACTGACCTGGGGAATGGTCTGGTGGCTTTCATCTATCACGCAGAGGAAATCACGGGGGAAATAATCAAGGAGGCAAAATGGACGAGATCCGGGTGTTCTCCTGTCGAAGAACCGCGAATAATTTTCGATCCCATTACAGTAACCCAGCTCGCGTATCATTTCCAGGTCATAGTTTACCCGCTCCCCCAGCCGCTGCGCCTCAATATATTTACCTGAACTCTTGAAATAATCAACCTGGGCGGCCAGTTCATCCTGGATCTCATAGATCACCTGCTGCAGGATATCCTTTGGCGCCAGGTAAAGGTTTGCCGGGAAAATGGCCGCGTGCTCCATTAACCCGATCCTTTTTCCATTCACCACGTCCATTGTCTCGATCTCTTCGATCTCATCTCCGAAAAATGTGATGCGATATCCATAATCCACATAAGGGAGGTTAATGTCAACGGTATCTCCCTTCACCCGGAAAGTTCCCCTGTTAAATTCGAGGGTCGTTCGGTTATACAGCGAATTGACAAGTGAATGGAGGAACCCCTGGCGGGAGATCTGCTGGCCTTTGGCGATCCGTATGATACCACTTTCGTAGTCGGTTGGATTACCGATCCCGTAAATGCAGCTCACACTCGCCACTACAATGATATCCCTCCTGCCGCTCAATAAGCTGGAAGTCGCCCGCAAACGAAGCTTATCCAGTTCCTCATTGATGCTGAGGTCCTTTTCAATGTACACATCACTCACCGGCATATAGGCCTCGGGTTGATAATAATCATAATACGATACGAAGTATTCAACCGCGTTCTCCGGGAAAAACTGGCGAAATTCACCATATAATTGAGCAACCAGGGTCTTGTTGTGGGTGAGGACAAGCGTGGGCCGCTGAACATTTTGGATCACATTTGCGATGGTAAAGGTCTTTCCGCTGCCCGTCACACCCAATAAGGTCTGGTGTTGTTCACCATTCAGAACGCCCTCCGTCAACTGGGCGATGGCTTCCGGTTGATCGCCGGCGGGGGGAAAGGGAGCGTGAAGGGTGAAAGCCATAGGAATGTTCACAAATTTAACGTGCAGCAGTCAGGGGATAAAATCCATCTTAAACGGGAGAAGTGCAATACAATGAAATTCAGTTATCTTTTCCTAGCAGGTTTTCTCTGGGGAAGCTTTTTTTCCCGGGCACAGAGTTTTGAAAGCGCGCTGGCTTCCTACCAGGCGGGCGCTGAGATCTTTCTTCACCACGACCAGGAGGAATATGTGCCTGGTGAAACGATCTGGTTCAAGGCATATGTGACCGAGAACGGAAAGCCCACAGCCAGGAGTACCAATCTTTTTGTGCGCCTTCTCTCTCCTTCCGGCGCCGTTCTTTCCGAGCAGCTTTACCAGGTATTGGGAGCGGTGGCAAAAGGAAGCATCGATCTTTCTCCGGACCTGCCCAATGGAGTTTACCAGGTACAAATTTTTACTAATGAGATGCTGGCTCATAAACGATCCCGCGAATTCGTCATCCCCATTACCCGGAACAACCGCGTGATGGAAGGCAACGGGGAACTGGTGACCAGGTTCTACCCCGAAGGAGGTTCTCTGTTTCCGGGCATCACAAACCGGGTTGCTTTCGTTGCTGAGCAAAACGGGCAACCTGTGAGCGTAAACGGACAGGTTAAAGAGAAGGGAGGACAGGCCATAACGACCATTCAGTCATTTCACGATGGATTGGGGCGTTTTGAATTCATTCCCGTTTTGGGCAAGCGATATGAAGTGGAACTCGAGTGGCGGGGATCCAAAAAGGTTTTTGATCTGCCTGCTTTAGCAGCATCCGGGGTTCAACTGCAGGTGGATGATATAGAGGATGGGAAATCCTTCCTTTTATCAAGGGTTGCTACATCTCCAGGTGAAAATGCGGTGATCACCCTGGTGGCTGAGATCAACGGAAGCGTGGTATATGAGCAGGAGATCGCATTTGAAGATTATCCTTCACTGAAAGGGGGGTTACTTACCACGGAACTTCCCTCCGGGATCCTTCATTTTACTGTTTTTGACAAGCAAAAGAATATCCTGGCTGAAAGACTCTGTTTTGTTGACAATGGGGAGTACCTGGTCCCTGCGGGCATCGAAGTAAAGGAATTTAGTCGGGAGGCTAGAAGCCGGCAGGAACTCGGGATCAGTTTTCCCGGCGGCAATGCGTTCAGTGGTTCAATAGCGGTTGTCCAGGGAGAGGGGCATCGTGATGAGAATATTATTTCGGACCTGCTGTTATCATCCCGGCTCAAAGGTTTTATTCGTCAACCTGCCTGGTATCTCCTGCCGAAGGACAGCAACCGCAGGGCGTTGGATATTCTTCTGCAGACGCGGCAATTGAATGGCCCTGGCTGGGAACTTGTGCTCCGTGGAATGAAAGCGCCTGTTGAAAGCGCTCCGGATTTCATCAGCGTATCCGGCGTGGTGATGGATAAAGATGAAAAGAAAACAATGGGACCGGGAAGGCTGACTTTCTACCTCGAAACCGAAGGGGGCAACACGCTGAATTTCGAGGCAAAGGTGGGAGATGATGGCCGGTTTCGACTGGATTCTATGGAATTTTCCGGGAAAGCGAAACTGTTTTATATGTATACCGATATCCACGATAAACAGCCTTCCATAAAGATCCTTGACCTGGAACAAAACTTTCCTGCGGACGTCTCTATGCCTTTTACTCCATTGGAAGGACTTCGTTACCAGGATGGCAGCAGTGGCGATCTCACGTCGCGGATCGGCCAAGTAAGAAATCACGACGAGCAGGTGAAGATCCTCGAAAGAGTGACACTGAATGTAAAAAAGCAAAGGCCAGCCGATCTCGTGGAAGAAAAATATACCAGTGGGGTGTTCCGGATGCAGGCAGCAAGAACGCTTGATAATATCAATGAACCCTCGCGGGATGTAAGTATGAGTGTCGTAGATTATATCCGGAACCGAATCAATGAGGTGGAACTCACAGGGGCGGGATTTGTAAACAGGAAGACGATGAGTATGGGCACTCAAACCCGTTGGGCGGTCGGTGTTTTCCTTGACGGACATTTGACCACGATGTCGTTTCTCCGTACGATCCGCGTGGGCGATGTGGCCCTCGTTAAATTTTTTGATGTAGGATGGGTAGGCGTGGGAAGCACCTATCCCGGCGGGGCCATCGCTGTTTTTACAAAGCAGCAATCTGATATGGAGGCACCCAGGTCTCTGAAGCTGGATCACGTGCCCGTCAATGGGTTCACGATTCCAAAGAATTTTCTACACATTGATTACGGGCAGAAGGATGTCAAGCACACGGCGCACGATCACCGGCATACGCTTTACTGGAACCCGGACCTTGTACTTTCTCCGGGGGAACAATCCTTTGTGTTTTCATTCTATAATAATGACCTCGGAAAGGAGCCGAAAAGGGTCATCATCCAGGGTTTCACACCGGACGGCAAGCTGTTTTACCTGGAAAAGTTATTGCAATAAAAAAGGGGCTAACGCCCCTCGAAAATTCATTAGAAATTTGCCGACACGGAGATCCTGGGTTCAGGGGCCACCTTACCTGCATCGATGGGTACTCCCTTGATGTCAAAATCCGCGAGTTTAATGGAGAATGTCGTGCTTGCAGAGATCTTTCCGTCGTTCACAACCAGGGTCACTGGCGTTTTCACTTCCTTGGTTTTATCCTTGATGGCCAATTTGCCCGACACCGTTACGGTGTAAGTTCCATTTTTTGCAAAGTTCACTGCTGAAAGCTTCGTGATCTTTCCCCTGAAAGTGAAGCTGGGCCAATCTTTGGAGTTCATCCAGTTTTCACCGTTGAAATGTTCCTGGATCCTGGGATTGGAGAATGCAAAGCTGGCTACCATCGCTTCGAAATCGACTGCACCCGTTTCGGTGTTGATCGATCCGTTCACGGTATTATTGGTGGCCTTCGGAAGGGCATCCTTAGGTGTGGTGGCATCGAATGTTACAGTAGCTGACGAAGTGGTTTTCTTTTGGGCATAGACTGCACTTGCGAGCATCAGGAAAGCAAAGGCGAAAAAGGATTTTTTCATTTTCTTGTATTATTGATTAATTAAAGCACATCTTTTAAAGCTGATCGTTTCCGTTTCCAGTATCACACTGTATATCCCCCCGCTGCAGGAGGCCCGGATGACCACAGAGTCGCCGGCCTTTAATTGCCGGGCGGCTTCAAAATACGGGTCCACAAAAGGAAAAATCGCAAACGACCCCGTACTGTCTGCCATCTTGATATTAATAGTCGAGTCATTTGGCATTTCCGTTTCAGAGATCCGCCCGGTAACTGTTAAAATTTGTTCCCGGTATCTCGCGTTAGCGAGGCTGTCATTCTCCCGGAATTCCCGGATAAGATCCTGGCTCCAGACCGTGTATTTCGATTCCACCCTGGCCGTGTCTTCATATTTTTCTTTTTCCGTTTTCTTTTCGATGATCCTGAAGCCGATCCAGGCTGCCAGGGGCCCCAGGACGATCAATAACAAACGGATCCACAGTTTTGTGCGAACGAGGGTCAAAATAATTCCGATTCCCGCTAATATGACCAGGTAGAACCCGGGTAAGATTGACCCGGACATTGAGCTTCCGACGCCCAGCATAAGCAAGGTCTTTGTAAAAAGAAAATACACGGTGGCCATCGTGAGTACCAGCACTCCGGACAGGATCGCAACGAAGCTGCCGTTCTTTTTCATTACGGCAAGCATCAGGGCTGCGAGGGCGGCAGCCGGGACCAGCCAAAACAGTTTGAGAAGAATGTCCAGTTTGGGATACGGATTATCGAGTCCAAAATTCTCCGACGACAGGGCGAAGAAGTTTCCAGAAGGAAGTGCATAGCCAGGGACCCGCAACTCATCCCATTTTACCCAGGGAATGAAAAAGCCTGCCAGCAAAAGCAGCGCAAACACGATCGTCAGCGCGTTGTATGACCGGGATGACCTCATTAAGGTATCAAATGTAATAATGTTTAAACATCGACGTAACTTTAAAAACCTTAATTTTAAAAAAAGCCGTCCTCTAAGGGACGGCCGACTTACTAACCCTGCAAGTACATTGAAGATCAGGCTGTTTGCATCTCCTTGATTTTTTCCCTGATCTTCATTTCAATTTCCCTGGCCAGTTCGGGATTATCTACCATCAGTTGCTTCACGGCATCCCTTCCCTGTCCCAGCTTATCGTTATTATAGCTATACCAGGAGCCGCTTTTCTGAATGATGCCCAGTTCCGTACCCATATCAATAATCTCTCCTGTTTTCGAGATCCCTTCTCCGAAAATGATATCGAATTCTGCCGCCCTGAAGGGGGGGGCGACCTTATTCTTAACGACCTTAACTTTTACGTGGTTGCCAATGGCTTCATCCCCATCCTTTACCTGTTGGGTACGGCGAATATCCAGTCGCACGGATGCGTAGAATTTGAGTGCATTTCCGCCTGTTGTGGTTTCGGGATTCCCGAACATCACGCCGATCTTTTCGCGCAGTTGGTTGATGAAGATGCAGATCGTATTTGTCTTCGCAATGGTGGCTGTGAGTTTTCTTAAGGCCTGTGACATCAGGCGGGCATGCAGGCCCATTTTGCTGTCTCCCATCTCTCCTTCCAGTTCGCTTTTGGGAACCAGGGCAGCCACGGAATCGATCACCACCACATCCAGTGCGCCGGAAAGGATCAGCCTGTCGGCGATCTCCAGGGCCTGTTCTCCATAATCAGGCTGAGAGATCAAAAGATTGTCCACATCCACCCCTAATTTTTGCGCATAAGAGCTGTCAAAAGCGTGTTCTGCATCAATGAATGCGCACATCCCGCCTTTTTTCTGCGCTTCCGCGATCACGTGGGTGGCGATGGTTGTTTTACCGGAGGATTCAGGCCCATAGATCTCAATGACCCTTCCCCGCGGCAGGCCCCCGATGCCAAGAGCTACATCCAGGCCAATCGAGCCGGTGGAGATCACTTCCTGCTGGGCTTCTGTCTTATCACCCAGCATCATTACACTGCCTTTTCCATAATCCTTCTCCAGCTTATCCATAGTAAGCTTGAGGGCTTTCAGTTTCTCATTATTGACTGACATATCGGTGGTTTTTTCTGTTTTTGCCATAATTCAAAGTTGGGTGTTTAAGGCCTGCCTTCTTCAATTATTAATTCACATTAGCG
>CAMLEM010000079.1 GCA_946479005.1 uncultured Chitinophagaceae bacterium
AGGGAAGAATGGTATCCAGGCGGAAGTGATAATGGTGAGGGACTTCGACGAGCTGGAAAAAATGAAGGATGAAGTCAAAGGCAAGATCGTATTCTATGATTACCGGTTTAAAAATGAATTCATCAACACCTTCCAGGCTTACAGGGACGCATCGCCTTACCGGGGACAGGGGCCCAGCCGTGCCGCGAAATACGGTGCCGTAGCTGTGATCGTACGAAGCCTGAGTCATTCGGTGGACAATAACCCGCATACCGGTTCCACGCGTTATGATTCCAACTATGCTAAGATCCCCGCTGTGGCCATCGGTTTGCGGGATGCGGACTGGCTTTCTTACCAGGTCGCGCTGGGAAAGAAAACGGGCAGCTCCACTCCTTTAAAGATCAGGATGGTCACCAACGGGCATTTTTTGCCTGACGCTACGGGCCACAATGTGATCGGTGAATTGAGAGGCTCTGCTTTTCCCGATCAGATCATTACCGTGGGTGGGCATCTTGACAGCTGGGACAATTGTGAAGGAGCTCACGATGACGGGGCAGGCTGTGTGCAAACCATCGAGATCCTTAGAGCTTTCAGGGCCATTGGCTTCAGGCCCCAGCGCACCATACGTTTTGTGCTGTTCGCCAACGAAGAGAATGGGCTTCGCGGGGGAAACAAATCTGCAGAGGAGGCCAAAATAAAAAATGAGAAGCACATTCTTGCCATCGAAAGCGATGCCGGAGGCTTTACGCCACGGTCCCTGGGCCTCACGGGGACGGATGAACAGTTCAAGAAATTCCAGAGCTGGACACCCCTGCTCACGATGTTCGGCGCTTCGGAACTGGTGAGGGGAGGTGGTGGCGCTGATATTGGCCCGCTGAACCGGGGACTCGGAACACCCACGGCATCGATGAACCCGGATTCGCAACGATATTTCGATATTCATCATTCCGCCACGGATACTTTTGAAACGGTGAATAAACGGGAGCTGGAATTGGGCGCTATCAATATGGCGGCCCTGATCTACCTCGTGGATAAATACGGGCTTTAATTGCCGACAACCAGGGAAGTAACGGCCTCGTGGATCTTCTGAAAGGGAAAGCCTGACAGCACGGCCACCATCTGTTGCCTGACCTCGCTGTTGTTCAGGTTGCCGATGCTCCCTTCGTGGGTGTGTTTCAGATCCGCCTGGTGGCTGAAATTTCCTTGTTCAATGTCCTTCCCGATCTTCCTGTAAGCATCCCTGAAAGGCATTCCTTCATTCACCAGCCGGTTCACTTCTTCCACGCTGAAAAGGAATCTGTATTTCTCATCCGAGAGAATGTCTTTTTTGATCTCAATATGGGAGAGCATCATCTTTACCATAGCGATGCAATTTCCGAGCTGACTGAAAGCGGGGAAGAGATGTTCTTTCAGCAGCTGCATATCGCGGTGATAACCCGAAGGCAGATTTGTTGTAAGAATGGTGATCTCGTTAGGGATCGCTTTTATCCTGTTGCAATGCGCGCGCACAAGCTCAAATACATCCGGGTTCTTCTTATGTGGCATAATGCTGCTGCCGGTGGTGAGCTCGTCTGGGAAGCTTATGAAACCAAAGCCCGGGTTGAGATAGAGGCAGGCATCCATACTCAGCTTCGACAGGGTGTCTGCCACATTGGCCAGGGCCTGGGCGACAATGCGTTCCGCCTTGCCTCTTCCCATTTGCGCATAAACCACATTGTAATTGAGATCTTCAAATCCCAGTAATTCGGTTGTCATCCTGCGATCGATCGGGAAAGAAGATCCATACCCTGCTGCCGAGCCAAGCGGGTTCTTATTCACCACATCAAAAGCCGCGCGAATGGTGATCATATCATCCACCAGGCTTTCTGCATACGCACCAAACCAGAGACCGAACGAGGAAGGCATTGCCAGTTGCAGGTGGGTATAGCCGGGTAATAAATGGTCTTTGTAAGTTTCACTCTGGGTTTGCAACAATTCAAAAAGGGAATTGATGGACCGGATGAGCTCTCCCAACTGCCCCCTTAAGAAGAGCTTTATGTCCACCAATACCTGGTCGTTCCGGCTCCTGGCGCTATGGATCTTTTTACCTGTGTCGCCGAGTTTCCTCGTGAGCATCAGCTCCACCTGTGAATGAACATCTTCAACGCCCGCTTCCAGGGTGAATTCTCCTTTGGAAATATCCTGGTAGATCCATCTCAGCTCAGCCACCAGGGCGGCTGCTTCTTTCATTTCGAGGAGACCGACCTTTGCCAGCATCATTACGTGAGCGATTGAACCCATCACATCATATTGCGCCAGGTACATATCCATATGCCTGTCGTTTCCTATGGTGAAGGATTCAACTTCTTTCCGGACCTGCCCGTCTTTTTGCCAAAGTTTCATAATACCTGGTTTAGGAGTCGTGTATAGATCTCTATTCCCTCTGCGATCTCATTCACAAAAATATATTCATCGGCAGTATGGCTCCTGGCAGAATCTCCCGGGCCGATCTTCAAAGCCGGAAAAGGCATCAGCGCTTTGTCGGAAGTGGTGGGTGAACCAAAACACTCCAAACCCAGGCTGATCCCTGCCTGGACGATGGGATGATCAACAGGTATCAATGTTGACCGGAGGCGGGTGCTCCTTGGAGTCACCTCGCAGCGCGTGGCATTCCTGATCATTTCGATCACTTCCTCGAATGTATAAAGCTCGTTGATCCTGGCATCCACTACGAACCGGCATTCTGCCGGCACCACGTTATGGGCCTTATTCGGTGTTTCTATCACGGTTATGCTTAACCGGGAAGTCCCCAGGAGACCGGATGCTTTATCCATTTTTAATTCACGGATGGCGCGAATGTCATCCATTGCCCGGTACAGGGCGTTTTCACCTTCATTTCGTGCCGCGTGGCCGGCCTTTCCCCTGCTGATGCAATCCAGCACCATTAAACCTCTCTCGGCCACGGCCATTTGCATTTTGGTGGGTTCCCCTACAAGGGCGAATGCAATGGGAGGGAGGGCAGGAAGTATGGATTCGATACCGCCGGTCCCGGAGATCTCCTCTTCAGCCGTGGCGGCAAGGATTAGATTATACTTGAGGTCCTTCGACTCATAGTAATAACGAAAACAACTGATGAGCGAAACGAGGGAAGCGCCTGCATCATTGCTTCCCAGCCCCGTGATCCGCCCGTTCTCAATAAAGGGAAGAAAGGGATCCCGTGTATAGGCCGGGTCCGGTTTAACGGTATCGTGATGTGAATTGAGCAGTATGGAAGGCTTCTGGGGATCAAAGCTCTTATTCCTCGCAACGACATTATTGCCACTGCGACTGGTTTCAATGCCCACCGAATCGAAGAATTTTTCAAGCAGGGTAGCGGTTCCGGATTCCTCCCTGCTAAAAGAAGGAATGGCGATCAGGCCTTTCAGCAGTTCCACCGCTTCCCCGGTCAGTATTTTAAAATGTTCAGCCATTCCTTATGGTCGTTCCTTTTTTTCCTTCCAGCAACCCCCTGAGTTCTGATGCTTTGCCGATCACTACGCGGGACACCCTGTTCTGAACGGCATCGAATGCATTATCCAGTTTGGGGATCATCCCCGCAAAGATCCTGTTTTGAGATCTCAGGTCCTGATAAATCGTCCTTGTCAATTCCGGTATAAGCGTGTTTTCATCATTTATATCTGTAAGCACGCCGGCTTTTTCAAATAGGAAAACCAGCGTGGTTTCAAAAGTTTTGCTTAGTGAAAATGCGAGTTCCCGCGCGATTGTATCTGCATTCGTATTCAGGAGCTGCCCTTTATTGTCGTGGGTGAGCGGTGCAAAAACGGGGCAAAGCCCAAGACCCAGCAGCTGTGTAATGAATGTGCTGTTGACCTCATCAACATCACCCACATAACCATAGTCGATCGTTGGATGTTCTCTTTTACGGGACCGGATTGCATTTCCGTCGGCGCCGGTCAGTCCCAGGGAACGGCAGCCATTGGCCTGGAGCCTGGCTACGATATTTTTGTTGATCCTGCCCGCATATACCATCGTGGCGATCTCCAGTGTAGCGGCATCCGTGATCCTCCTGCCTTCCACCACCTGTTGCGGCACACCCAGCTTTTCTGCCATTTGAGTGGCCAGTTTCCCGCCGCCGTGTACGAGGATCTTTTTTTCCCCGATGGAGGCGAACTCCTCCAGGAAAGCAGAAAGCGCGGATTCATCATCGATGATATGGCCCCCGATCTTTATGATATACAGCTTATCCATTGCTTCGAAGGATCCCGGCGAGTACGGCCTGCGCTGCCCAGACCCTGTTTCCTGCCTGTGTGGTCACAAGACTATTGGGACTGTCGAGCACTTCGTCGCTCAGCTCCACATTTCTCCTGACGGGCAGGCAGTGCATCACGCGGGCATTATTGGTCGTTTTCAATTTTTCATTGGTGAGCATCCATTCGGGGTCGTTGGAATAGATCTTCCCATAATCATTGAAAGTGCTCCAGTTCTTTACATAAACGAAGTCTGCACCTTCAAGAGCCTGGTCCTGGTTATGGATGATCCGGGCACCATTGATGAATTCTGTGTGAAGCTCATAGTCCTCGGGATGAGTGATCACGAAATCTGCCCTGTTCCAGGCGGTCATCCATTGAGCAAAGCTATTGGCCACACATTGCGGAAGCGGTTTTACGTGAGGCGCCCAGGTAAGTACCACTTTGGGTTTTTCTTTTTTCAGTGACTCTGTGATGGTCACCAGGTCGGCCAGTGACTGTAGCGGGTGCAGGGTCGCGCTCTCAAGGCTAACCACGGGGATCCCTGCATAGCGAATGAACTGGTTAATGTAAAGCTCACTGTAATCATATTCCCTGTTCTGCAGGGAGGGGAAGGTGCGGATGGCGAGGACGTCGAAGTATTTGCCAAAAACGGGTGCCGCGTCCTTCACGTGTTCCACCGTTGTGCCGCTCATAATCGCTTCATCTTCGAATTCAAGCGCCCAGCCCTCGGATCCCACGTTGAACAGCAGGCACTCCATTCCCAGTTGCTGGGCCGCTATTTGTGTGCTGATGCGGGTTCGCATACTCGGGTTGAGAAAAAGACAACCGATCCTCTTATTCTTCCCCAGGGTGGAATCGGAGAACGGGTCTTTCTTATAGGCAAGCGCCCGGGCAACCAGGGCGTCCAGGTCCGGAACATCTTTAACTGAAATTAAATTTTTCATTCGGTCAGGAGGCATTTGAAGGGGATTCCATCAATTCGATTTCCTCACGCAATCCGTCAATGAACTGTTCAGCGTCCCTTTTCTTTAAAGCGAGGGAAGGTAGAAGCCGGATCACATTGGGCTTCGCTTCTCCCGTAAATATTTTCTGGTTGTAAAGCAGGTTCTTTTTGAGGGCGACGAGCTCTTCCGGTACATCAAATCCTATCATTAATCCACGGCCCCGGGCATTCTTCAGCTGCACGATATTTTCGATCTGGTCGCGGAGGTATTTTCCTGTCATCACGGCATTACCCATCAGTTTCTCTTCTTCGATAACCTCCAGCACCGCGAGGGCTGCCGCGCAGGCCAAATGGTTTCCGCCAAAGGTGGTACCCAGCTGGAAATGCCGGGGCCTGAATTTCGGGGAGATCAGGATGCCCGCTACAGGAAAACCATTTCCCATTCCTTTGGCCATCGAGTAGATATCCGCATTAACACCCGCAAAATCGTGACTGAAGAATTTGCCGCTCCTGCCGTAGCCACATTGAACCGCATCGGCAATATAGACGGCACCGTATTCATCACAAAGCGACCGTATCTTTTGCAAAAAGCCATCTTCAGCCACATTGATGCCGCCCACGCCCTGTATCCCTTCCACGATAACGGAGGAGATCTCCTTCCCCTGTTGGGCGAAGCATTCTTCGAGGGCTTCTTCATCATTGAAAGGCAGGAAGATCACATTTTCATTCTCATTAACCGGTGCCGAATAGGCCGGGTTATCCGTCACTGCCACTGCCAGGGAGGTCCTCCCGTGAAAGGCTTTTGAAAAAGCAACGATCTTCTTTCTTCCATTTTGAAAGGAGGCGAGTTTCAGGGCATTCTCATTGGCCTCGGCACCGCTGTTACAGAGGAAAAGCTGGTAATCTTCCTTTCCGGAAACCCTGCCCAGCCGCGTCGCGAGTTCCTCCTGGATCGGGATCCTGATGGAATTCGAATAAAAGGCGATCTTCTTCAGCTGGTCTTCCAGCCTTTCTACCCAGTGGGGGTGGCAATGACCGATGCTGATCACGGCGTGCCCGCCATAAAGATCGAGGTATTGTTCCCCTTTCTCATCCCATACATAGGATCCCTTCGCTTTTACGATATTGATATCCTGGATGGGGTAAACGTCAAATAGTTTCATTGGATCAGAAGTAATTTGCTTTTAGTTGCAAGCCCGCCCGTTCATCCAGGCCAAACATCAGGTTCATATTTTGCACGGCTTGTCCCGATGCACCTTTTAAGAGATTATCGATCGCGGAATGTATCACCAGTTTTGTACCAGCTTTTTCCAGGTGGATCAATGCCCGGTTGGTATTCACCACCTGCTTTAAGAAAATGGATTCCCGGCTCAAACGGGTAAACGGATCGCCGGCATAGAAATCTTCATAGAGCTTGTTCAACACACCGAGCGGCTCGGGGCAGGAAAGCGTGGAGCTCGTGAATATGCCCCTGGTAAAATCTCCCCGCCAGGGAACAAAATTCAATTCCAGCCTGACGCCCGGCTGCAGTTTCTTCAGGGATTCATTCACTTCACCAAGATGCTGGTGGGTAAGTGTTTTGTAAGCCTGGATATTATTCTCTCTCCAGCTGAAATGAGAGGTTTGAGATAAGGACTGACCCGCACCTGTGGAGCCTGTAATGCCGGTGGTATAGATCTCGCTGAGAAGACCCGCCTTTGCCAGCGGCAACAGGGCCAGTTGGATGGAAGTGGCAAAACAGCCGGGGTTTGCCAGGTTCTTCGCTTTCCGGATCTCTTCCCGGTTCAGTTCAGGGAGGCCGTAAACGAATTTTCTCTTTCCGATCACCGAATTTTCGGCCAGACGAAAATCATTGGCAAGGTCAATGATCCGGACGTTCTCGTCTATCTCGTGCCCCGACAGGAATTTTCGCGATTCCCCGTGACCGAGGCAGAGAAAAAGAAGATCGATCCCCGAACCCACCTCGTTGGAGAACACAAGCTCCGTTTCACCAAACAGATCGTGGTGCACGGCGTAAACGGGCTGCCCCGCGTGGCTGCGGCTATGAATAAAAGATACAGATACACCCGGGTGATGGATCAATAAACGGATCAATTCACCACCCGTGTAACCTGCTCCACCGATGATACCGGCCTTAATTTTTTTCATTCGCTGCTTCTTTTACCAAATGATAGATCATTGT
>CAMLEM010000080.1 GCA_946479005.1 uncultured Chitinophagaceae bacterium
AAGGTACGAAAAACTGAGCTCCTCCTTCAGCCCGCCTGCCCGGGGTTATTGATAAACCTTGCTTTTCAGGTGGTTCCTTAAAGCTTGTGGGATCCCTGTCAGCATATTGAGCGGAACGCCTTTGGCGTTTGCTTCGGTTTCCAGAGCGGAAATGCTTGTGATGTAATTCCTCCAGGCATTGTTTCCTGAACCGCCGATGGTATAAAGGCGATTGTCATTAGGCATATTCACCGCGATCACGATCGCGGAACTGTCAATACGGTTAAGATCATTGGTTCCCTTGGGCAACAGCACCACAACCTTCCAGATCTTTTCGGGCACGGTCACATTGCCATTGTTGATGGTAGTAAAATATTGATTGCTGTAATTGTACCCGCCCTCGCCGTGGTTACCCATAAAAATATAGGCCTCTTTTGTAGTGCCTACAATGGTGCGGGTGTGATCTTCCAGGCCGGCCCAGGGGCCCTGGTTCAGTTTGGGTGCCTGCGGAATGATATTCGTCATCAGGAAAGTGGAAGAATTTGCGGCCACTGAACTCGTACGATCAGCAGAAGGACAATTATGACCCCTGTCGAAGCCTGAGCCGGAATAGCTGTTATCCTGCACCTGGTACCAACCGGCCGGAAGGGCAGGATCGCCCCTGAAATCATCCTGGCGCGGCGTGGAGCCCTGGTCTTCACTCTGCAAATGCCAGCCCACCCAAACCGGGATCCCTCTTGTAGAATGGTAGGCAAGCTTATAGTAAGTATTATTCTTCAGGTAGTTCGTGGGAAAACTGGCTGAGTTCTGCGCATTGGTAGGATTCCCGAATAAAATGGGATCGTTGTCCGTTACCTGCGTCGGATCCGGGGGCGGTGGCGGTGGCGGGGGAGGTGAGAGGTCTTCAGACTTCTTACTACAGGAGGCAAGGAATAGCAAAAAAGCCATTACCAGGAGGTACGCGCGACGAGTGGGCATAGGTCGCAAGATACAGGGGATTTCCGACCCGGCAATCGCCGTAAACCTCAATCCAAAAACCTATAGATTTGCATTCCCGGAATGTTAGCTCAGTTGGTTTAGAGCACTACTTTGACAGAGTAGGGGTCACTGGTTCGAATCCAGTACATTCCACTTTTTTTTTGCCGGGAAGACGGGAAGACGGGAAGGGAGGTCACAGAAGCTACTGGCATTCGACCTCAACGATGTTATTGACAAAATCTTCCCGGTAAGGAAGAGAGATCTTAATGTAATTATCAGTATATCCCTCCATCATTCCCTGTTTTTCCGCTTTTTCAAACAGCACCTTTCTTTTTTGTCCTGAGAACCGGGAAGTGAAATACTGCATCTTCATATAGGAAAGGTTCCTTAGTTTCTTGTTTCTTTCGTGGCGTGTGTTAATAGGTACCACCGGTTGAATGGTAAGCGCCTGCGTATTGTCTCTTTCAGAATATGTGAAGACGTGGAGATAAGAAACGTCCAGCTCGTGAAGGAAGGTAAATGTCTCCTGGAAATCCTCATCGCTTTCCCCGGGAAAACCTACGATCACATCCACTCCGATCGCGCAGTGTGGCATCAGCGTCCTGATCAGGTTCACCCGCTCCGCATACAGCTCCCGGCGATACCTTCTTCTCATCAGGCCCAGGATCTTATTACTGCCGCTTTGAAGCGGAATGTGAAAATGCGGCATAAACTTATCACTGTTCGTCACAAATTCGATGATCTTATTGGTCAGCAGGTTGGGTTCGATCGAGGAGATCCTGTATCTCTCGATGCCTTCAATGGTTTCGAGGGCGCGGATGAGAGAAAGAAAGTCCTTATCGGGGGAGGAAGCATCCCTGAAATCACCCAGGTTCACGCCTGTAAGCACGATCTCTTTCACACCGCTGGCTGCGATCCCGCGAACGCGGTCCAGTACATTTTCAATGGAATCGCTGCGGCTTTTTCCTCTCGCCTGGGGGATGGTGCAGAATGAGCAATTGTAATCACAGCCGTCCTGCACCTTCAGAAAGGTCCTTGTCCTGTCGGCCAGGGAATGAGAAGCGTGGAATTCGGTCACCTCGCTGATGTCGCAGGAGCAGATCCTCGCCGAATCGCCTTTTGATAATTCACGAAGATGCCTGGCTATATTGAACTTCTCAGCGGCGCCCAGCACGAGGTCCACCCCCGGGATCCCGGCGATCTCCGTTGGTTTTAACTGCGCATAGCACCCTGTGACCACCACCAGGCTTTCGGGGTTGCGACGGTTAATACGCCTGACCAGGTGGCGACATTCCTTATCGGCATTCTCAGTAACGGAACAGGTATTGATCACATATACATCTGCCTCTTCCTCAAACTCTTTTCTCGCAAAACCCTCCTG
This sequence comes from uncultured Chitinophagaceae bacterium, assembly GCA_946479005.1. The sequence goes on from CAMLEM010000080.1 coordinate 2,339, forward strand.
CTCCAGAAGTCGCCCGAGGGAAGAGGTTTCCGAAAAATTCAGCTTACACCCCAGCGTATGGAAAGCTACCGATTTCATTAGCTGGCAAAGGTACAGAGTTTAGCGTTCAGAGCTCAGAGATCCGCTGTTCATCATTTTCTGTTCTCTTCCATCAAGCCCGCCTCCATTGACCTGTAAACCCTTTCTTTCAAAGCATTCACATCTTTCAAACTCAATCCTTCCACCGGGATCTCATCCAGGTATAAGAGCCTTGACGGACCGGGGTTGAGCGTGAATACACTGGAAGAATGCATTCTCTTCTTCGCGTCGAGGAATAGCACGGGTTTGATGGGCGTTTGAGTTTCAATGGCGATGCGGAAGGCCCCGTCGTAAAAAGTTTTTAATGGTCTTTCGGTCATGTTAAATGTCCCTTCGGGAAAAACCATAATGGAAATGCCTTTTCGAAGAACGGATTTAAGAATTCTTACACTCCCGGCCCGTTTTACCGAGTCAGTCCTGTCAACAGTGACAATAGCATTGCGGTATATAAAACCGAAGATGGGGATGGTTGCCATTTCCACTTTTCCCAGGGGGCGAAAGGGTCGCCGGAAAGCTTTCACCAGGATGGCCGCATCCAGGTAGGAGCCGTGGTTGGCGACGAAAATATAGGGCTTACTCAGGTCAAAAGGTGATCGGTGAATCTTCCTGTGAAAGATGAAGATCATTGGGAACCAGAGGTCAGCCCATAGCATACAGAGGCGCAGGACCAAATTGCCGCCTTTGATCTTCCCGAAGAAACTGGCGATGATGGCGAAAGGAAAAATGAGAAGCATAATGCCAATGAACAAAGCGAATGCATAAATGCAGTAAAGAAACTGTAAAGGTTTTAGCAGGCGCTTCATCAATCGCAATTGCATTCAAAATCCGTTTCGAGATCGATCACGGTGACCACCACCGTGGAGTCATCACACTGCGCGAATATGATCCGTAACCGTTGCTCGTCTGTGGATCTGCCTTCCAGCGCATATCGTGGACATCCGGCGCTTTTCAGATCGCTTTTATTGTAATTGATCTTTCCTTCGGTCATTATCTCCGCCACTTCCTGTTCAGAGATCTTCCTGCAATCCATCCGGCACCGGGCGTGATCGCTGTACCTGATCAGGGAGGTGCGACGATCGAAACCCCGGTTCCGGTTGACGGTCTTTTCGGTTGAGGGTTTTGACTTTCCTTTATCATCTTTTTTACGTAGAAAAATGATGGCAAGCGAAATAAGAATGATCAGGATGGTGGGGATCCAACGCCGGCTCATAGTGGATAAAGATAGGGACGAACGCTGAGCTCTGGGCTCTGAGCTCTGAACTCTGTAAATTTGACCAATGCTTTTCACTCCTAAAGTTGCCCTGTATGCGGAAGTGCTGATACCCCTTGCCCTGCCGAAGAATTATACCTGGGCTGTACCGGAACATTTGGAGGAAAAGATCCTTCCGGGCTGCCGGGTGGAAGTGAATTTCGGGAAGAATAAGAAATATGCGGGACTCGTTAAATCGGTAGGAAGGGAAAAGCCGATCCGGGGAGAGCCCAAGGAGATCCTGAATGTACTGGATCCCGAACCTGTGGTGTTTGAACAGCAATTGAAGCTTTGGGAGTGGATGGCATCCTATTATATGTGCAGCGAAGGAGAAGTGATGGCGGCAGCCTTACCTGCGCATTTCAAACTTTCCAGTGAAACGATCCTGGTATTCAACGCAGAGGCTGGTGAAGACTTCAGCGCCCTGGACAACGACGAGTTCGTGGTAGCGGAAGCGCTTTTGCTGCACAGGGAACTTAAGCTTACTGAAGTCCAGGAGATCCTAGATTCAACACACGTTTACCCGGTGATCAACAGGCTTATTCAAAAAAAGATCTGTCACGTTTGGGAGGCCCTGAAGCAAACCTATTCTCCCAAAAAAGAAATTCACGTGCTGCTTGCGGCGGAGTATGCAGCGGATGACAAGCTTGCGGACCTGATGAATAACTGGAGCCGTGCTCCGAAGCAGCTGGAGCTCCTTCTTTCCTATCTCCACCTGCAAAAAACAGAGGGAGAAGTGACCAAGCCCGGCCTGCTGAAAAAATCCGGCGCCTCCGATGCACAATTGAAAGGCCTGGTTAACAAAGGGATCCTTCGACTGGAAAAAAAGCTGGTGGACCGGCTTCAGTATCTTCCGAAGAATGTCAATATAGACTTCACGCTCACGGAAGCCCAGGTGGAAGCGGCTGGTGCCCTGAGAAAACAGATGCAGGAAAAACAGGTGACCCTGATTCACGGTGTAACTTCGAGCGGGAAGACGAATCTCTACATAGATCTCATTGCCGAGTATATCAAAAAGGGACAGCAGGTGCTTTATATGCTTCCTGAGATCGCGCTGACCTCCCAGGTGATCCGGCGGCTTCAAAAGAATTTCGGCGGGTATATTGGCATCTATCATTCGAAATTCTCACAGAATGAAAGAGTGGAGATCTGGAATAAGGTGAAAACAGGGGAACTGAGGGTGGTGCTTGGTGCAAGATCATCCGTTTTCCTTCCTTTCACGGACCTTGGGCTTGTGATCGTGGATGAGGAGCACGATGCTTCTTTCAAGCAGCAGGACCCGGCACCCAGGTACAGCGGCAGGGATGCCGGGATCTACCTGGCCTCCCTGTTCAACGCAAAAGTGTTGATGGGAAGCGGAACACCTTCCATAGAAAGCTACTACCAGGCACGAATGGGAAAATTTGGTTTCGTGGAACTCTTGCAGCGTTTTGGCGACCTCGTTCTGCCTCCCATAACGATGATTGATACACGGGCCGTGATTTCCAAAGACCGGATGAAAGTGATGTTGTCACCGGCCCTGGTCTCTTCCATTGAAGAAGTGCTGAAGAATAACCGGCAGGTCATTCTTTTTCAGAACAGGAGGGGGTGGTCGCCTTACCAGGTATGCAATACCTGTGGCTGGATCCCCAAATGCAATAACTGCGATGTTTCCCTGAATTATCATAAGCTGAACAACAAGCTGGTTTGCCATTATTGCGGATCTACCTATCCGCCCCTGCATACCTGTGCACAGTGCGGCAATCATCATTTCATTCAGAAGAATTTCGGTACGGAGCGGATCGAGGAGTTGCTGAATGAACAATTTCCTTCGGCCCGCATCGCCAGGATGGATATGGATACCGTGAGAGGGAAGAATGCGCACGACGTTCTGATCCAGCAATTCGAACAGCAACGCCTTGATATCCTCGTCGGCACTCAAATGGTGGTGAAGGGCCTGGATTTTGACCACGTGGACCTCGTGGGGATCCTCGATGCCGATGCACTCCTTCATTTTGCCGATTTCCGGGTGAACGAACGCGGTTTCCAGCTGATCGAGCAGGTGAGCGGCCGGGCGGGCCGAAAAAAAGCAACGGGAAAGGTATTGGTTCAAACCACGCAGCCCGAACACCCGGTGCTGAAACACGTTAAAGAACACGACTATAAAGGAATGTTCGGGGAGGAGCTGCAGAAACGAAAGCAATTTCATTATCCTCCCTTCACGCGCCTGGTCCAGCTAAGTTTCCGGCACACGCTGAAGCCCGTCGTGGAAGCGGCTGCCCTCAGGTATGCTGATGCTCTTGAGAAAAAATATGGCGCGTATCTTACAGGCCCTGCAGAGCCTGTGGTGAACCGCGTAAGAAACCAGTACCGGATGGAAATTTTATTGAAATTACCCAGGGATGGGAACCTTGTACGCCAGTGTAAGGCCGATGTTCTTGAGCAGATCGCCATTCTTCACCAGGAAAAAGAATTCAGGGCGGTGACGATCATCCCCGATGTTGACCCTGTTTAATTGTATGATCCACGAAAATGTTTCCATAAAGCCCTATCATACCTTCGGCATTGATGTAAGTGCCCGTTACTTCGCGGGCTTTGATTCCATCGAATCGCTCCAGTCGGTGCTGAAAGAGAACCCGGATACAAAACAGCCCCTTCTTGTATTGGGCGGTGGCAGTAACATACTTTTTACAAAGGATTTCGACGGATTGATACTGCGCAATGAGATCCGCGGCATAGAAAAGATGAAGGAAGACGAGGACGCTGTTTTCGTGCGGGCGGGGGGAGGCGAGAACTGGCACCAGTTTGTGCTTCATTGCATTGAGCAGGGTTGGGCGGGCCTGGAGAATCTCTCCCTCATTCCCGGCTGCGTGGGAGCATCGCCTATGCAGAACATAGGAGCATATGGCGTTGAGCTCAGGTCCTTTTTTCACGAGCTCAGGGCCTTTCATCTGAAAGAGAAAGCCAATTATACGTTTGCCGCCAAAGACTGTGATTTCGGTTACCGCGAATCGGTATTCAAGAAAAAATACAAAGACCAGTTTGTGATCACGGATGTGACATTCCGGCTGTCCAGGAAACCGGTTTATAATGTATCCTATGGCGCCATTCAAAAAGAGCTGGAAGAAATGGGCGTGAAGGAACTTTCACTTAAAGCGGTGTCGGATGCCGTGATTCGGATCCGCTCTTCAAAGCTTCCCGACCCGGACCTGATCGGTAATGCAGGAAGCTTTTTCAAGAATCCCTCTGTAAGCAGGGAACATTACCAGCTGCTAAAGGAAACCTACCCCGGAATCATTGGATATGAGAACGCCGACGGATCGATGAAGCTCGCAGCCGGCTGGCTGATCGAAGAGGCAGGATGGAAAGGGGTGAGGAGGGGAGATGCCGGGTGCCACGAGAGGCAGGCCCTGGTGCTGGTGAATTATGGGAAGGCCAGTGGTGTTGAAATACTCAGCTTAAGTGAAGATATCAGGGGGTCGGTGAAGGAGAAGTTTGAGGTGGAACTGGAAAGGGAGGTGAACGTTTATTAGGATTTGGGATTTGGGATTCCGGATTTGGGATTTCTGAAACCCGCTATATGCTTTACGGTAACGTGGCTCTAAACGTTAGAATCAGATTTCGATTTAAATATAACTTCTTCTATAACTTCTTCGATTCCTTTTTGGTTGATTCGGGTTTCAGAAAT
>CAMLEM010000081.1 GCA_946479005.1 uncultured Chitinophagaceae bacterium
ATGCCGATGGCTTTGAATTTATCAAGTTCAGGGACCCGCCCTTCCAGTATCTCATCACCAGCCGTTTCAACCATCGCTTCCGGGACCGCCGCCTGCATTGTTTCATATCCCGAGCGGGGGATACAGGTAGTGAGCAGCCCCGGACCCGCTGCCAGGCAGGCCCTTGCCGCAAGAACGGCTGCACCCATCTTTCCAAAACTGCCGGCTAACAGTAAAGCGTGACCGAAATTTCCCTTGTGGGAAAAAGCGGGCCGGGAGCGGTAAAGGGAAGCCGCCATTTCCTCGTCGATCCAGTTCATCGCCGTTTCCGGAACGAAACCTTCGTGGAGCCCGATATCCAAAATATGAACCCTCCCGAAAAAGGAGGCATTCTCCGAAAAAAGGAGCGCCGGTTTATAACATTGAAAGCTCAGCGTATCGCTGGCACAGATCACGGGATTTCCCCGGGAAGAGCTGTCGGCCGCGAGGCCGCTGGGAAGATCAATGGACACAACGCGCAGTCCGGAAGCATTGATATGCGAAACCAGCTTCGCGGTGAGACCTTCCAGGGCCCTGTTCAGCCCCGTACCAAACAGGGCGTCGATGATTATGAGATCCTCTTTGAAATCCGGAAAATGGCTTTCGTCCTGGATGAAATGAATGTCCACACCCGATATCGTATGAAGTCTGGCCAGGTTGGCCTGGAAATCTTCGGTGCCCTTATGGCCGAATTCAAGGATGAATACTTCCACCGTATGCGTATGGCCTGCCAGCATTCGCGCGATCGCCAGGCCATCCCCTCCATTATTCCCTTTGCCACAGAAGACCAGGAAATGCTTTCTTAAGCCGCCCGTGTTCTCTTCGATCCACTGCACGCAGGCGTCGGCCGCGCGCTCCATCAATTCCAGTGAGCTGATCGGTTCGTTCAGGATCGTGTATTCGTCCCAGGCCCTTACCTGTTTTGCAGAGAGGATCTTCATTCCGCTACAAGTTCCGTTTTTTTACGACAACCTGCATTGCGGTAAGCCTTGCAGCTCATTTCTTCCGGGGAGTGGCCGTTACTTTTTTAGCGGGGCTGGCCACTTCTTCCTCATTATCTTCATCCGTTGAATCCTGGAAATAAGGACCGAAGAGATCATAAGAGCGAAGGGCGGAGCGATAAATGTTCCGGTTGAATTTGTTACCCAGGATGATGATGGTCGCCTGTTCATCCATCAGTCGTGCAAAAGCAGCGTTGAAGCCGTGCCATCTTCCGAAATGATACACGATCTTCTTTCCATTCGGGAGCATCTGCAATCTCCATCCAAGTCCATAGTTGTGAACGGAAGGCCGTTCATTGCTATAGGGGGTGAAGGCGGAGTCGAGCAGGGTAGGGCGGATCACCTGGTCGGTATAAAGGGCCTGGTCCCATTTCAGCAGGTCACGCGGTGTGGAGTACAGGTTCTTGTCACCGTAGGTCAGGTCAAGGAAATCAAAATCCCAATAGGTTCCCGTAGCCGTGAACGAAGGAGTGGCGGTGAGCGTGTCGGGCGGCGTGAAGATGAAAGTATTTTCCATCCCCAGGGGCCTGAAGAATTTTTGTTCCATATACGCGGGGAACGACTGGCCTGTCACTTTCTCAACGATCATTGCCAGCAGCACATAATTGGTATTGCTGTAGCTGAAGCGGGTGTCGGGATTGAAATTCTTTTTGGGTTGGCCGGTGTAAAGAACATTCAGCATATCCTCGTTCCTTACGAATTTTTCCTTGTCCCAGTCGGTCTTATCCATAAAATAGACATAGTTGGGAAGCCCGCTCCTGTGATTGAGCAGCATCTGAACGGTGATGCCGGGGTAGGGAAGGCCCGGGAAGAATTTTTGTATGGTATCGGAAAGTGAAAGCCTGTTCTCCTGTACGAGGCGGAGGATGGCGATGCCCGTAAAAGTCTTCCCGGTGGAAGCGATATGCATCGGCGTGTTGGCATTGATCGAATCCTCTTTCCGGAGATCGACCCTGCCCATATATTTTTCGAAGATCACGTTTCCCTGCTTGGCGATGAGGATCCCCCCGTTAAAACCCGAACGGAAAAGGGTGGAGTCGAAAAAATGACTGACTGCCCGGTAATACTGTCGGAATTCATTCCTGTCGATCTTTGCAGGAGTAGGCGGATAATACTCCAGGGAATCTTCCTCCACGATCTCTGTCTTCCCGGACACAGCTTCGCAGCAATACAATAAAAATGGCAGGGAAAGGATAAGCAAGGATTTTTTCACGAGGGGATATTTGATCTGGTCAAATTTACTGAAATGATTGTGCCAGAATGGAGGTATAGTTTTCCCCATACCTGTTGACAGTAAGTATATTTGCAATATGGCGAAGGCGGCAATTACCAGTTATCCCAAAGAAAAAATACGAATCGTTTTCCTCGAAAATATCAGTGATGTCGCCGTCAGGAATTTCCGGGAGAATGGATACACCCGGGTAGAAAGGATCAGCAAGGCCTGGTCGGAAGAGGAGTTACTCCGGGAAATCCCATCCATTCATATCCTGGGCATTCGTTCAAAAACCAGGTTGAGCGACGAAGTGCTGAATGCAGCAAAAAAATTGCAGGCAGTAGGATGTTTCTGCATCGGCGTGAACCAGGTGGACCTGCATTCGGCAACCAAAAACGGGATCGTTGTTTTCAATGCACCTTATTCCAATACCAGGTCGGTAGCGGAACTGGTGATCGGCTCTTCCATTATGCTTATCCGCAGGATACCGGACAAGAACCGGGCGGCGCACGAGGGCAGCTGGATGAAGGATGCCAGCGGCAGCTATGAGCTGCGCGGGAAAACGATCGGCATCATCGGCTACGGGAATATTGGTTCCCAGTTGAGCGTGCTCGCCGAATCACTGGGGATGAAAGTGCTCTTCTATGATGTGGAAACGCGGCTTCCCCTGGGAAATGCAGAGGACGCAAGAACACTGCGGGAACTTTTGAAAAGATCGGATATCGTAACGCTTCACATCCCGCAGACACAGGATACCAGGAACCTGGTGAACCGCCAGCTGCTGAAGAATTTTAAAAAGGGTGCGATCCTGATCAATTATGCGAGGGGAGAGGTGGTTGACCTGGAGGCGCTGCGTGAAGCGATCCTTGAGGGAAGGATAGGAGGCGCCGCCGTGGATGTTTTTCCCATTGAACCCGAGAAGAACGGGGACCCGTTCAGCACACCGCTCCAGGACTGCCCGAATGTGATCTTAACACCGCATATTGGCGGATCCACGGAGGAGGCGCAGCAGAATATCGGGGAGGATGTGAGCAATAAGCTTTTCAATTATCTGGAAAAGGGGATCACGAACGGCTCCCATACGGTGCCCGCGCTTTCCCTGCCTCCGCAGGAAGGAACGCACAGGATACTGCATATTCATAATAATGTGCCGGGTGTTCTTTCGGCGATCAACACCCAATTATCCAAAAACAGGATCAATATTCTCGCCCAGTACCTGAAAACAAATGAGGCGATCGGGTATGTGGTGCTGGATGTGGACAAACAGATCTCTGCACGGGCTTTGCAGCTATTGCGTGAAGTGGAGGAAACGATCCGGGTGAGAATGTTGTATTAAACTCAGGGCGTATGAAAGTAGTTATTGTTGGTGCGGGATTCGGCGGGCTCAGGCTGGCAAGAAAATTAAATAATAAGCCGGGTTTCGAAGTGGTGCTGGTGGATAAATTCAATTACCACCAGTTCCAGCCCTTGTTTTACCAGGTGGCCACGGCAGGACTGGATGCCAGCAACATTTCATTTCCCTTGCGCAAGGTTTTCCAGAAAAGCAGGAACACGAGGATCCGGCTGGCCAATCTCAAAGAGGTGGACCCCGGGAATGATCGCATTCACACCGACCTGGAAACGATCTCCTATGATGTGCTGGTCCTGGCGATGGGCGCCGACACGAATTTCTTCGGCAATCGCTCGATGGAGGAATTTGCCTTCCCGATGAAATCCACCACGGAATCCCTGCAGCTGAGAAATCATCTCCTGCAGAATTTTGAAAAGGGAGTGGCCATCAGCGACCCCGATGAACTGGCCAAGCTGATGAATATCGTGGTGGTGGGAGGCGGTGCCACCGGCGTGGAAGTGAGCGGGGCGCTGGCGGAGATGAAGAAATATGTGCTTCCGAAGGATTACCCGGAGCTCGATTTTTCAAAAATGAGGATCTACCTGCTGGAGGGAGGAGATAAAACGCTCTCGGCGATGAGCGAGAAATCAGCGGCGCAGTCGAGGAAATACCTGGAGCGGTTGGGCGTTACCGTTATGACAAACACCCTTGTGAAGGATTATGACGGGGAAGTGGTAACGCTCAATAATGGAGCGTCCATCCCCAGCAACGTAGTGATCTGGGCCGCGGGGATCAGGGGGAATGTGCCCCGGGGATTGGATCCTTCGCTGGTGGTGCGCGGGAACCGGCTGAAGGTTGACCGTTATTGCCGGGTGCAGGGTTTTGAGAATATTTATGCCATTGGCGACCTGGCCTATATGGAAACGCCCAAATATCCGAAGGGGCATCCGCAGGTGGCGCCGGTGGCGATGCAGCAGGCGGAGCTGGTGGCAGGCAACCTTAGGTTGATCGAAAGGAAATCGGCGCCTGAAAAACAGTATGAGTTTGAATACCGGGACAAGGGCTCGATGGCCACGGTGGGAAGGAACCTGGCAGTGGTGGATGTGCCCAAACCAAAAATGCATTTTTCAGGACTCCTGGCCTGGATGATCTGGATGAGCCTGCACCTGATGCTGATCCTCGGGGTGAAGAACCGTTTCTTTGTTTTCAGCAACTGGTTGTACAGTTATTTCACATACGACCAGAATCTCCGCCTGATTTTCCGTGAATTCAGCTGGAAAAGGGAGAAGAGCCGTATCATCGAAGTGGAAAAGGAAGAGGCCTAAGCATCCGGGGAATAGCGGCTTCCCACCAGGATCATCGCGCCGCCGGTGAGGGCATCGCTTTTTGCCTTGATGATATGTATTTCGATCCGGGCGCCTTCGGCGATGGCGGGGATCTTGACCACTTTGGTGCTGCCGGCATCCAGGTTCACCACCTGGTAAAAATTGGTGCGGGTGGGTTTCCCGTTGCCATCCATTTCACTCACTTCAACGATCACGCGCTGGAAGTCCACATCAGTGAGCCTGTTTTCCACGGAAATGCGGTCGGAGGCCGTTAAAGTGGACACCAGGTGCTTGTCGATGTTTTTGAGGATCTCGTTCTTTTCGTTACTGAGATCATTATTGACGGCACCCGAACGCGGTTCCGCGGTTGGTACCCGTTCGGTTTCTTCAACCTGTACCTGGGCGGTATCTGTTTTATTCAGCTCGGGATCCACACGGGTTTCGGCGCCACCGCAAGCCTGGAGGATCAGTACCGATCCTACAATTATTAATAGGTTGCAAACTTGTTTCATACGCTTCGGTTTAATGGTAATGCAAGCTACGGCATTCAGTCAGCGCAGGCAATACCGTATAGTGGGCATTCTAAAGTTAAAGAAAGCTTGGAGTATTACCTATAATTTATATTATGTTAAATGATAGCAGGAAACTTCTCCCAGATTCACACAAAAAAAGCCGCTTCTCAGCGGCTCTTTTAATTTCTTACCTACTCACTATTTGATCGAATCCCAGAGGTCATTCCACTTCTTTTCTTCTGCTGCATATTTTGTTTTATCTGCAGCCACCTTTGCCTGGGCTTTTTTGAATGCATAGATATCCGCCAGGTAGCTGGCAATTTTCTTGTACTGCGTTTTATCCCGAAGCGCCTGGTTGGCTTCCGGGCTTTTCGGCTTCACAGCGAAAAGTCCCGCTGCTTTTTCATAAGGCTGCCTGGCTCCTTCGAGCGCTTCGCCATATTTCTTATCCAACGCGTCACGCATGGCCACGTCTTCTTTGGAAGCCATTGTACCGGGCTTAGTGCGTGTTTTCATCGCAGCTGCGTGTGCTTCCCTTTCTTTGTTCACCCGCACCGCCTTGTTGATGAAATGATCGCCGGTATAGATCAGGGGCAGTTCCGATTTGGGATCCAGTTCCGAAGCCTTCGCGAAAGCGGCCACCATTCTTTTTTCCAGCGCCTCAGCATTGGAATGGATGGGCGCCTCTTCATCGCGTGAATTGAGGGTGTCGTAAATGATCTCGCCCAGCACTTCATTGGCTTTGAAATTCTCAGGATCGGTTGCGAGAACGGCTTCCACGGCCGCCATCTTATCGTCGAAATTGGTGGCCAGGCCTACGGCAAAATCCACCTTGTCGTATCCAAAGAACTCGCTGTCCGGGAAAACCTCCGCGCCGAGCGCCTTGTACTTTTCGAAATTGGCCAGGTCCTTCCTTTCAAAATAATAATTTACCAGGAAGCGGTACACACTTTCAAAGCCCTCGCCCGAGATCTTGTTCTCCGCCAGCATTGCATAAAATTTGGCGGCATCGTCTTTCTTTTCGCTGTTCTCAGCGGTGATGCCCGCCATAATGATCACGTTGGTATCGATCGGGCCTGCCAGGATCTTTTTTCCCATCAGGAAGCTGGAAAGATCATAGGCGCCGGTGAATTTCTTATAGGATCTCTCCCAGTTTTTCGCCTGGTAATCGGCATAACCCGAGGTGTATAGCGCGGAATAAAGATTGATGGGACCATTCTGGTAGATCGGGTCATCCACAACCTCCATCTTGGGATCCATTTCCCGGTATTTGTTGAAGGCTTCCAGCGCATCATTGAGATACTGCTCCCCTGTGGGTGTTTTACTGGTGGCCTCATCCACAGCCATCGCTGCAAGAATGGAGGCTTTCAGGATATAGGCTTCGGGCTTGGAGGTGAATTTGGAATTCGACCAGTTCTTATCCAGTTCAGCCTTGGCCTGGGGCAGTTGATTCAAGGTGAGCATGGTCTTGATGCCATTGTAATTCTGTGCATTCACCGCGGTGAATGCCAGGAACATCAATGACAGGAAACCGAGTTTTTTCATTTTCTGTTTTTTTGGGTTATGCTTATCGGACAATCGTGCCCGGTATTGTTAAGGTCTTAACAAATCAGGAAACGGCGTTCTCTCCCGTAGATGGATTTTCCGCATCGCCGGTTGCCTGGGGGTTGTTATCATTCCCATCTCCTTCCTCCGTTCCGTTTCCATTCTGCGCCGAATCATTCAGCCCCGTGATGGCGGCGATCTCATCGCCTTCATCCAGCCGGATAAGTTTCACCCCCTGCGTGGCCCTGCCCTGCTCGCTGATCCCGCTCACAGGCATCCGGATCGTCACCCCGCTTTTACAGCTGATCATTATATCCTCCCCCTGGGCCACATCAAGGATCCCTACCAGGGAGCCTGTTTTTTCGGTGAC
>CAMLEM010000082.1 GCA_946479005.1 uncultured Chitinophagaceae bacterium
AGACAAAGACCCTTCTCAGGGAAAAAAGAGAAGATGTGGAAAAACTGGCAAACGCTTTGCTTGAAAGGGAAGTATTATTCCAGAGTGATGTAGAAGCGCTGATCGGTAAGCGCCCGTTCGGCGACAAGAAAACCCTGGATGAAGAGCCTATCGTAGGGGAGAGCGGAGAGATCTCGGCAGGTGTACCACCTTATGATAGCGATGTAACGAATAAATCCCTTCCATGAATATCTCTCCTTCGAAAGAGAACATTCTGAAAAAAATACGCAAGGCGTTGAGTCATTCAACGCCTTTGCCTTTTCCCCAAAGCGAGGGTAACCAGCCGGTCTATCCTTCGTTGCCACAGGAACCCGAGGTGGAGTTCGCGGAACAATTCACAAAGCTCCAGGGGAAATTCATCTATTGCATCAATCGGCAGGAATTCGCTTTTCAACTGGCGAGCCTCGTGCGGAAGCAGGACTGGCAGAAATTATATTGCGTGGAGGAAGCTGTACTTTCCGGCGTTTCGGAACAGGTGAAGGAACTGCTCACTACGGCGGATCTCGCCGGATGCGATGCGGCCATTACCGGCTGTGAATACCTGGTGGCACGAACAGGGAGCATCGTGATGAGCGCGGCGCAGGAAAGCGGGAGGACAACAAGCGTATATGCCCCCATTCACATTTGTGTCGCATTCACCCGGCAGGTAGTGCCTGATATGAAAGATGCGCTGATCGCTGCGAAGCAGAAATATGGGAATGATCTTCCTTCTCTTCTAACATTCGCCACCGGGCCCAGCCGTACAGCAGATATAGAAAAAACGCTCGTAGTGGGTGTACACGGCCCCCGGGAGGTATATGTTTTCCTGATCGAGAATTAAGACGCCTGTTGCAGGCTGAGAGGGGATAACTATCTTTACCATATGGGCCATTCCGGAGTCTACCATTTGTTTGTTTATGGATCCCTGCGCAGTGGATTCAAGAATCCCGTTTATGAATACATCAGCCGGTTTTTCCAGCTTATTGGGGAAGCCAGGGTGCGGGGACTCTTATATGATATGGGCACTTACCCTGCCGCCATTCCCGGTACCGGAGAACATTTCATTGTTGGTGAGCTGTATGAGGCCAGGAACCCCGCGGAATTTTCCTGGGCCATCGGCCAGCTCGACGATTATGAGGGCGTGGGCGCCGAGGCCGACGAAGTGCAGCTTTACCGGAGGGAACTGGCCGAATGTTATATCAATGGTGGGATGATCCAGGCCTGGGTGTATTGGTTTAATGGGGATGTAACGGGAAAGCCAACCATTGCTTCCGGTGATGTATTGGATTACCTGAAACAAAATATGAATCAATGAGACCTGTAAGACTGCCTTTCCTTTATTTGCTCATCGCCGTTGTGCTCAGCTCCTGTGAGTTTGAATGTTCAGTTGGAAAAAACCAGAAAGAGCCCGAAGGAAAAGCCCGGGTAGAGAATGATGCGCGGATCTACAATGAGATCAAGATCACCAGCTATAAGGCCAATCTTAAGCGCGCTTACCTGCAATTCGAAGACGGCAGCCGGGTTCCTGATGACAATTTTGTGGACTTCACCCAGCCTGTAAATCTGATCCTCGATTTTGATGGAGGATGGTCTGCGGATGCGGGCAAGGTATTTCTAGGGGCTTCCGAAAAGATCATCGACGAACGCGGCCGGGTTTTACTGGATGCGCCTGATCTATTTGAGAAATACACAACCGACGGCATTTCCGAAACGGATGCGAAGCGGGTCAGTATAAAAGCTACCATCAGGATCCGGGAGAATACACCCCCTACCTCTTTTTCCGTCCAGTTCAGAGTTTGGGACAAGGCAGGAGATGCTTATGTGGAGGGAAGCTATATGCTGTTCTCGAAATAAAACGGAATGTCGAAAAAGATCTATTTCATCTCCGATTTTCATTTAGGGATTCCCGACCGGGAGAAAAGCCTGGAAAGAGAAAAGCTGATAGTGCGGTTCCTGGAGGAGATCCGCGGGCAGGCTGAGGAGATCTTCATTCTCGGCGACATCTTCGATTTTTGGTATGAATACCGGAAAGTAGTCCCCAAAGGCCATACCCGCCTGCTTGGAAAACTGGCGGAGCTCACCGATACCGGTATCCCCCTCCATTTTTTTGTAGGTAATCACGATATGTGGATGAAGGATTATTTCCAGTCAGAGCTGAACATCCCTGTTTATTTTCATCCGCAGGAGTTGGAAAGACAAGGAAAGAAACTGATGATAGGCCACGGCGACGGTCTCGGTCCGGGTGACCACGGTTACAAGCGGCTGAAAAAACTTTTTCGTAATCCCGTGAGCAAGTTCCTCTTCGGTGTTTTTCCGCCGGTGATGGGGATGGGACTGGCCAACTACCTGAGCCGGCGGAGCCGGGCAGCAACGATGAATGAGCAGGTTTTCCTTGGTGAGGAAAAAGAGTGGCTAATCATTCATTGCAAAGAGGTATTAAAGCAAAAAAACATTGATTTTTTTGTCTTTGGCCATAGACATCTTCCCATTGATCATCGTCTATCCGAAGGCAGCCGGTATATCAACCTGGGCGACTGGATCCATTATTTTACCTATGCAGTGCTAGAAAATGGAGAAATGACGCTGCGTTCATACACCGGGCAGGAGGAGAAGATCATCCGGAAATGAAAAAGCTATGCACGATAATATTCCTGGCCCTGGCAGTAAATTTTGCCTTCGGGCAAACCGATACGGTATTTCGCGAAGTGAAGATGCTGGTGGGTGATTATGTATCCATCGCTGTGGATAACCTGGATAATATTTACACGGTGAACAGCCGGAACCAGCTTAAGAAATTTGATGCGAATGGTGATTCGGTCGCGGTTTATAATGATGTCAGGCAGTTCGGTAAAGCCACTCTCGTCGATGTTTCTAACCCGCTCAAGATCCTGCTTTACTATCGGGATTTCGCCACTATTGTTGAGCTGGACCGGTTTCTCAACCCGGTGAACGTGATAGATCTGCGAAAGCTGAATATTTTCCAGGCAAGGACGATCGGGCAGTCGTACGATAATATGGTTTGGGTGTATGACGAGCTGGAGCATAAGCTGAAAAAAGTGAATACGCAGGGGAAACTCATACAGGAGACGGCGGATCTCCGGCTGGTGCTGGGCAAAGCCATCTCGCCCGTCCGGATCTTCGACGAGAACAAATACGTGTATGTGTATGACCGGCAGCACGGGGCCTATGTTTTCGATTATTTTGGTACGCTTCGCAATAATATCCTGCTGCAGGAATGGGATAATTTTTCCGTGGCGGGCAAGTTCATCTTTGGCTCAAGGAATGATACCATTTTCCGTTACGAGATTCGCACCTTCCGCGTGGATGAATGGAAAATGCCCGAAGCCATCCTGGGAAGCGAGGCCTTCCGATTCACTTCCTCCAAACTCTACGCATTGAGGAGAGATCCGGGGGGAACCGCCTCCATTTTTATCTATTCGATGCTTTAGGCCTTAGCGGGAATTTGATATTTTTACCCATCAATGAATGAGATACTCGACCGGGTCTGGCTTGAGAATTCCGTTAGGACCTATCTCTGGGTCATAGGAACGATCATATTTGTTCTCCTTTTAAAAAGGATTATTTCCAAATACCTCGCGGGCCTGATGTTCCGCGTGGTACACCGATTCTGGAAAGGGGTGGATAGGAGATCCTTTATCAACCTGCTGGTGCAGCCCCTGGGGCTGTTCCTAGTGATCCTGGTCACCATCATCGCCCTTCACAAGCTGAAATTCCCTGCGGATCTCGATGTGGACATTTACAAGTTCACGGTAAAAGAGGTATTTCACGCGGTAGCTACCGCGGTGTTAATCGTCGCGTTCATCTGGTTGTTATTGCGCATCATCGATTTTATCGCCTCGATTCTCGAAGTGAAGGCCAACCTGACCCCTGACCAATCCGATAACCAGCTCATTGTTTTCTTCCGGGATTTCTTCAAGGTGATCTTCTCCATCATCGGGGTTATAATGATCCTCAAGTACGTTTTTGGAGTGAACGTAGGGAGCCTGATCACCGGGTTGAGTATCGTGGGTGCGGCCATTGCACTTGCATTAAGGGAGAGCCTGGAGAACCTGATCGCTTCCTTTATCATTTTCTTCGACAAGCCTTTCACCACCGGCGACCAGGTGAAGGTTCAGAATATCACAGGCACGGTTGAGAAGATCGGGCTGCGGAGCACCCGGATACGTTCGGATGCGAAAACCTTTGTAAGCGTTCCCAACAAACAGATGGTGGATAGCGTACTGGACAATCTTTCCCTGAGAACCCAGCGAAAGAATGAGATCAGGCTGGAAGTTGACCTCCTGACCCCCTCGGGGAAACTCGGATCCCTGGTGGAGGACCTCCGAAAACTGATCTCCCGGGAGGAGATGGAAGAGAGCAGTGTTTACCTGACGGAAATCCAGGCGCACGCTTACCTGATTGTGGCAGATTATTTCACAGCGCCCATAACAATGACGGAGTTTAACAACCTTAAACAGGAGATCAACCTCAAAATACTTGACCTGATGGAAACCGGGGGGATAAAGCTGGTCGGTCCCCGGAGATGATGAGGTACAACTTTAACAGGATCTTCATCGTCTGCCGTTTACATTTGCTGTTTATGAAAAAGATCTTACTTGCCGTCCTGGTCGGTTTTTGTCTTACGCCTGCCTTTTCGCAGGGATTCGAGGTCATCAACGAAGGGAGCCAGCATATCCTCAAAGGTTTCATCTCGCGTGACCAGCTCGAAAAAGATACCAGTTACAAATGGTATGCTTCCAACAAGTCGGGCTATACACCCAATGCAGAGGCCCTGGCGGCGCTTTCAGGAAATAAGGATTCCATCCAGCTGATCGTTTTTATGGGAACCTGGTGCGGTGATTCTCATTTCATTATCCCGAAGTTTTATTCACTCACAGATGCGGCCGGGTTTTCACAGGACAGGATCACTCTGTTCGGGGTTGACCGCAGGAAAAAAACAATCAGCCACCTCACCGAAGCGCTGAATGTAAAGAACGTGCCTACCATTATTGTGATGAAAAACGGGAGGGAGCTGGGGCGCGTGGTCGAATATGGCAAATACGGGATGTGGGATAAGGAGCTGGGAGAGATCATCCGTTCCGGTAACTAAAGGCCTGCTTTTAACTCCATCAAAAAACCTTTGATCTTCTCCAGGGAGTGGATCATTGCATATTTCTCTTCGGCACGTTTGTTCTTCTTCAGGTAATCGCGTGCGCCTTCAATGGTGAATTTCCGGCGTCGCAGCAGGTCGTATATCAGTACGAGGTTCTTGATGTCCACCGGGCGGAAATAGCGATCTCCTTTCCGATTCTTGCGTGGTTGAAGGATGTCGAATTCGGTTTCCCAATAGCGAATGAGCGACTGGTTCTCATTGAACATTCCGGCCACCTCACCAATGGAATAATATTGTTTTTGAAAAAGGATCTCATCGTCAGGAACATTCAGCGGCCCGTAAGATAAAGGGTCTTCCTTTAGGGAGCGCCTGCCACGTTTTGAAGAAGCCTTGCCTGCAGCAACCAGGTTCGGCTTTACAGGAACCGGCGACGGTTCTTCCACCTGGGGGACCATCGCGGGCTCATCGGGTATCCTGATCTCTCCCACTTCTGAAAACTCAAAAGTGATCTGCTTCAATGGTTTTGCCATACCATAAAGTTACCGTTACTTATTGGCAGGGAAAACGGTTAATGTGCATTGTGGAAAAATCACCGGGAACTCAATCGAGGCTTTGGTTGGAGGCAGCTGCTTTCTTCAGCAGGAGATCGAATTGTTCGGGTGTGAGATCATTATAGAAAAAATAGATCGGGTCGATCTTCTGGTTGTTCTTATGTACCTCGTAATGGCAGTGCGGCCCCGTGGATTTCCCTGTGCTTCCCACCCATCCGATCACTTCCCCCCGCTTCACCTGTTGGCCATTCCGCGCTTTCACTCTTACCATATGCCCGTAAAGGGTTTCATAACCATAACCGTGGTGGATCACCACGTAATTCCCATATCCATTGCCGGTATTTCCCGCGGCGCGGCAAAGTCGAGCCCATAGTGGAACTTGACCGTTTTATATACCGGGTCGATCCTGGCACCGTAACCGGAGGCGATCCGGTTGAGGTCTTTATTGCTGACAGGTTGTATGGCGGGCGTGTGTGAGAGCAGTTTTTCCTTATTGTTTACCAGTTCCTTCACTTCTTCATAGGATTTTTGCTGTGCGGCCACCCGGCTTTTCAGGTTGTTCAGTGTGTTGGTGATGGAAGTAACCAGCTGGTCATCCTTCAGTCTCTCCACCAGGGCGATCTCCTGTTCTTCCGCCAGCTCTTTTGCACGTGCGCTGTCTGGCACCGGCGCGGCCTCAAAAATGGAGCGGTAAACGTCGTTGTCCCTTTTTTCGAGTTCCCTCATCTGCTTTTCCAGGGATTCCAGCTCATCCTCCACGGTGGCATAACTGTTCCTCAGCGCGCTGTTTTGCTGCTGCAGTATCTTTTCCTTAGGAGAACCGATGAACTGGAAAGCAAAAAAGGAGATCAGTGCGGCAGTGACAAAAGCGGCGGCAACGAAACCGAAGATCCTTAGAAGCTTAACCCGCAGGGGGGTTTCCAGCTTCTCATACCGGAGGGTATTGGTATTATAGTAATACTTGATCTTCTTCATTGGCAGGAAGGATATTGCACCGCTAAAAATGAGCCTTGAATAATCTAACTTTGCCCCGCCCCGGGACGTCTGACAAATATAACTCCCGATAGCACAATAATCAACACAATACAAGCTTGAACCACAATGCGTAGCGAAGATATACGGAACTCATTCCTGGATTTTTTCCGATCGAAAGGGCACGAAATACTGCCTTCGGCGCCCATTGTGGTGAAGAACGATCCCACCCTGATGTTCACCAACGCAGGAATGAACCAGTTCAAGGATTTTTTCCTGGGAAATAAGATCTCTCCCCATC
This sequence comes from uncultured Chitinophagaceae bacterium, assembly GCA_946479005.1. Next base: position 6,956 of record CAMLEM010000082.1, read on the forward strand.
CGCGCGTGGCCAATACGCAAAAATGCCTCCGGGTGAGCGGCAAGCATAACGACCTGGAGGAAGTGGGTGTGGACACCTACCACCACACGATGTTCGAGATGCTGGGCAACTGGAGCTTTGGAGATTATTTCAAGAATGAAGCGATCGAATGGAGTTGGGAATTGCTTACGGGCGTTTTAAAGATACCGAAAGACAGGCTCTATGTAACGGTTTTTGGCGGTGATGAAAGAGAAAAGACGCCGAGAGACAATGAAGCGGTGGATGCCTGGAAAAAATACATTGATAGCGACCGCATTCTTTTCTTTGGAAAGAAAGACAATTTCTGGGACATGGGTGAC
>CAMLEM010000083.1 GCA_946479005.1 uncultured Chitinophagaceae bacterium
CTTCGCACTTTACCTGAACTTCATTCACAAAGACAAGGTGGCCGCCATACAGGTGGAAACCACGCAGACCGCTGCATTCAGCGGGACACTGGTGGAAAACCAGGCCGGCCTGAATGAAAAGAAAAACACCATTTCAGCCAATATCGAGGGATCCGATGTATCCGCGGATGAATCTGTGGAACCATTGAGACTTTCGATCAACTGATACGAACAATATCCAGGCATCCCGGGTGAACAGCCCGGGCTTTTGCGTTTTATAGCAGGGGAAACTTAACTTCGGGTTATGTCAAAGAAGCTGTTCCTCCTGGATGCTTATGCCCTCATTTTTCGCGCTTATTATGCCCTCATCCGCAATCCCCGGCTCACCTCAAAGGGGAAGAATACCAATGCGCAGTTCGGTTTCACCAATACGCTGGTTGAGCTGATCACGAAACAAAAACCTTCCCACCTGGCGGTCTGCTTTGATACGCACGAACCGACCGAAAGACACACAGATTTTGCCGACTATAAAGCCAACCGGCAGGAAGCGCCGGAAGACATTCTTGCAGCTGTTCCTGATATTAAAAGGATCGTGGAAGGATTCAATGTGCCCTGTATGGAACTGGACGGTTTTGAAGCGGATGACGTCATAGGAACGCTTAGCCAGCAGGCCGCAAAAGAAGGGTATGAAGTATTTATGGTAACCCCTGACAAGGACTACGGGCAGCTGGTCTCGGAAAAAATAAAGATCTACAAGCCCGGCTACCAGGGAGGGGAAGTTGAAATTATGGGCCCTGCGGAGGTTTGTGCCAAATGGAATATAAGGGATGTGAGCCAGGTGATAGACATCCTGGGAATGATGGGAGATGCTGTTGATAACATTCCCGGCATCAAAGGGGTGGGAGAAAAAACCGCATCGAAACTCCTGGCGGAATACGGAACGCTGGAAAATGTATTGGCTAACGCCGATAATATCAAAGGCGCTATGGGAGAAAAGATCAGGGCGGGAAAGGAGTCGGCCATCCTCTCGAAGAAGCTGGCGACAATCATTACCACAGTGCCCATTTCTTTTGATGAGGAGAAATTCAGGATCAGCGAATGGGACCGGGCCAGGCTGGCGGAGATCTTCACGGAACTGGAATTCCGGACGATCGGGAAAAGACTGCTGGGTGAAGAATTCGGCACCATTCCCACGGCACAAAAAGGCGTGGTGGAAAAGGAGATCCCCCAGGGTGTGCAGACCGATCTTTTCGGGAACCTGGTAGAAGTTCCTGCTGAGCCCAGCCCAGTCAATGAGGAAATTGAACTCCCTGCGGAAGGTTTGGTCGCCACGAAGAATATTCACAACACACCTCATCATTATGAAGCGATAGAGGGAGATGCTGCCATAAAAAAGCTGGTCGCGCTTTTGAAAAAAGAATCGGAGATCAGCTTTGATACGGAAACGACTTCCATTGATGCCAATGATGCCGAACTGGTAGGACTGAGTTTTACACTGAAGCCCGGGGAAGGTTATTACGTACCGCTACCGGCGGACCAGGATGAAACAAAAAGGCTTCTTGAATTTTTCAGGCCGCTCTTTGCCGATAAGAAGAAGACCTGGATAGGCCATAATCTCAAATATGATCTGCTGGTGATGAAATGGTACGATATCGAGCTGGCGGGAGACCTTTTTGATACGATGTTGGCCCATTACGTGATCGAACCTGAGGGAAAAAGGGGGATGGATCTGTTAAGCGCCAAGTTCCTGGGTTATGAACCCATCCCCATCGAGGAACTGATCGGTAAGAAAGGGACACGGGGATCCGGGAAGGCCCAAACTTCGATGAGAGATGTGGAGCTCGAAAAGATAAAGGAGTATGCTGCTGAAGATGCCGATATCACCCTGCAGCTCAGGAATGCTTTCACTCCCCTGCTGCGATCCAGGGAAGTGGAAAAAGTATTCCGGGAAGTGGAAAATCCACTGGTGAAAGTGTTGACCGCAATGGAATTTGAAGGTATCCTGGTCGATACCCAATTCCTGGAAGAATACTCCAAAGAACTGGAGAGGGAAGCGAAAAAATCGGAAGAGGCCGTATATAAATCCTGCGGCGTTCGCTTCAATCTCGCTTCACCCAAACAACTGGGAGAAGTACTGTTTGACAAATTGAAACTCGACCCTTCGGCCCGAAAGACGAAGACCGGGCAATACCAGACGGGCGAAGACGTATTGTTGAAGCTGGCCGCCCGCGGACATTCCGTCGCCGATGATATTCTCGCCTTTCGTGAGCTTACCAAATTAAAATCCACGTACGTGGACGCCCTGCCGCAATTGATCAATCGAAAAACAGGAAGGGTGCATACTACTTATGGACAGGCGGTAGCAGTGACGGGGAGGCTGGCTAGCAACAATCCTAATCTTCAAAACATCCCCGTGCGCACAGACAGGGGCCGGGAGATCAGGAAGGCATTCATACCAAGAGATAAGGATCATATCCTGTTGTCAGCCGATTATTCCCAGATAGAATTAAGGATCGTGGCAGCCATCAGCGGCGATGAGAATATGTGCAAGGCATTTATCCGGGGCGCTGACATTCACACAGCCACCGCCGCCCGCGTCTATAACGTGGACGAAAAGGAAGTCACCAAAGAAATGCGATACAAAGCCAAGAGCGTGAATTTCGGTATCATTTATGGCCAGGGCGCTTTTGGACTGGCTGATAACCTGGGCATTACCCGAACGGAAGCGAAAGGGATCATCGAAAATTATAAAAAGGAGTTCCCCGGCATTCAAAAATATATGGATGACACCATCAATTTTGCCCGTGAAACCGGTTATGTACAGACGCTGATGGGGAGGAAACGGTGGTTAAGGGATATCAACTCCGCCAATTTCACGGTGCGGGGATTTGCCGAACGCAATGCGATCAATTCGCCCATCCAGGGAACCGCCGCGGATATGATCAAGCTGGCCATGCAAAAAGTTCATGCGGCAATGCAAAAACAAAAAATGGCCAGCAGGATGATCCTCCAGGTACACGACGAACTGGTTTTTGACGCCGTGCGCTCCGAAGTTAAAGAATTGAAACCCTTGATCGTAGAGTGTATGGAAGGAGCGATGAAGCTGCCGCAAAAAGTACCCATAATCGCCGAATGCGGGGAAGGGGAAAACTGGCTTGAAGCCCATTAAACCGTGGCATTGAAATTGGGAAGTGTTTGAGAAATTATAAAATCTCTTTACCTTAAAATTCTCAAACTATTCTATTTATGAAAAAATTAATGGCTCTCTGCGCCTTGGTAGCTACCACATTGTTTGCCTGTAACAATGAGAAAACGGCAGCAGATTCCGCGAACGCTGACTCCACCACAGCAGGCACTGACACCAGTTTGGCAAACCGCCCGGATCCCTGTGCGGGATATGTTCCCGACACTACAGCTGCTGTCCCTATGGATTCTACGATGATGGCAGCCTGGAGCGCTTATATGACCCCGGGAGCTATGCACCAGATGCTCGCTAAAGATAACGGCGAATGGGAAGGAGAAGTTACCCAATGGATGGATCCCAATTCAAAACCTCAAACCAGCAAGTCTGTCGCCACCAACGAAATGATTATGGGCGGGCGCTACCAAAAATCTACTCACAGTGGTTGCTTTGGCGGGATGCCTTTTGAAGGAATGAGCCTGGTAGGCTATGACAATGCGAAAAAAGTATTTATGAGTACCTGGATCGATAATATGGGAACCAGTTTTATGAATCTCGAAGGAAAACTTGACTCCGCCACGAAGACCATTCGTTTGTTTGGAGAATGCACCAATCCAATGGATGGATCGCAGATGCGTATACGGGAAGACTTCACTTTTGTAGATGACAATACACAGAAAATGACGATGTACGGTCCTGATATGACGGGGAAGGAATTTAAAATGATGGAGATCACGTTTAGAAGGAAGAAATAGAAGTCCTATCAATAAAAAGAAGGCGGCCACTGGCCGCTTTTTTTTCATCCTGTGAATCCTGGTCCCGCATTTCTTCAAAGCCTTGTGATAGGTTTTGATCCAATCATCAGGGGTCATTTTTGAAGCGAGCTCACCGATCAGCTTAAACGGGATCTGGTCCGGCTTTTTGAAGCGTATGCAGCTCTTTCCCATATCCAGTTTCGTGGGCACTGTTTTTTTATATTCCGTCACAAACCAGTTCAGCAGTTTCGGATCGGCGTAAACACCCATATGGTACACGGCAATAAAATTCTTTTGCGACGCGATCCCCATAAAAGGAAGGGGTTGCTTTGGGTCGCAATGATAACCCGCGGGATATTTACTGTGAGGAACGGCCCAGCCCATCATTCCATAGCCCATTGATTCCCTGAACCCTTTGGGCAGGTTCTTATTGATTTCCTTTCTCAGTTTGCCCATCGCCTCGCGTCTTTCTTCAGGCAGTTCCCCGAGATATTCTTCTACCGATGCGGCTTTTGATATCATAAGTTATTTTTTAATGGAAGCAACAAAAATAACAAATCAGGACATTGAATGAAGTCCCACGCGGTTTCCTTCCGTATCGATCATCACAGCCATAAATCCATATTCCGCTGAAATCTGTGTTTTAGGCACCAATATTTTTCCCCCGGCACTTTCAATACGGTCGAGAATCAGCTGTACATCCGGGTTTCCATTGAGATATACAAGCGGCCCGTCTGTAGCGGAAGGCTTGTGAAATCCCCCACTGTCCGCAATGGCTCCCCCAATGCCTTTTCCAGGATCAGCCACCGGGAACATTCTCATCCTGATGTTATCAAGGTCAAGCGGAATGAGTTTTACATTAAAAACTTTCTCATAGAATTGCGCAGCCCTGTCGAGATCCGTAGCGGGCAATTCAAACCAGCTGATTGCGTTGTCCATTATTTTTAGTTTAAACGTTTAATGGATCAATTCTTCCTGCGGTATTCGAGGTCATACTCGGTATTCCAGGTCATCCCTTTATCCTTGCTGATCTCGCCGTGTTGCCTCACTTTATCGGGACCAAGATCATAAAAGCTCAGTCTTCTCACTGCCACGGTATCTTTCGAGAACCAAAAAGGTTCCGTTTCAAACACAAGTTTTCCCTCCCGTCGCTCCCCTTTCAGGTACTCAGTGGCGCCGCCAGCATTATCGACCCAGGTTTGTTGCCACTGCCGCCTTTGCCTGTTATAAGTATTAAAGCTCTTGCCCGCATAGCGAATGCCCCGGTTCATACGGGCACTGGTCCATTCTTCCAGGATGATACAACTATCGAGGATAAGAGTGATACGGCTATCGCCGGCCTTTACACCGTTTTTCCCGAAAACTTCCCACTCACCCAGCCAAAAATCAAACTGGCGATGAAGGCTGTCGCTGCAGGGAGACTGTGCGTAGAGCGCCTGAACATTGAAAAATACAAGAACCAGCAAAAATTTTATCATCATTCCCGTCAGACAAAAGAAATTCGCAAATCGCTGTTGCATACATCAAAAAAGGTCAATTGGCAGCTTATTTGCCATTTCAATTATCTTGCATCTCCTTTAAAACCATTTTAAAAGTATGGAATACAGCAAAATCGTCGCAGTCTCAGGCCTGCCGGGGTTATTTGAACTGATCAGTACCAAATCAGACGGCGCCATCGTGAGGTCGCTCGATGATAAAAGCACCCGTTTTGTCGCCAGCCGCGTGCACAATTTTTCACATCTCGAGAGCATTGAAATTTATACCGTCCGGGATAATGTGAACCTGGTGGAGATCTTTGAGTCGATGGAAAAAGCGGGCATCAAGCTCCCGGATGACAAAGATGCGGCTGCGGTGAAAAGTTATTTTGAAAAGGCCTACCCGGATATGGATTTCGAACGGGTATATGCCAGTGACATGAAAAAGATCGTGAAGTGGTATGATGTTTTGAAAAAGAACAAGATCGAAATCAAGCTCAGCGAACCTGAACCGGAGGAAGTACCGGAAACCGTGGAGGTAGTGATCGAAGAAGCGGAAAAACCAAAGGCCAAAAAAGCACCGGCCAAAAAATCCACAGCGAAGGAAGCCAGCCCCGCTGCAGAAAAAGAATCCAAACCGAAAGCAACAAAGAAGAAGTCAAGCTGATATGGACCTGAGTGCAGACATCAAAAAACTTCCCCGGAATTACCTGCCTGAAAATTTCACGATAGAAAGCTGGGAGAGCCTGGAACCTTTTTTTAAAGAACTTGAAGAGCGGCCGATCGGCTCCCTTTCCGAATTGGAACAATGGTTGAAGGATGCCAGTGAGCTGGAAGCGGTGATCAGCGAAGATGTTTGCTGGCGCCAGATCAGGATGACCTGCGATACGGAGGACAAATCGCTCGAAAATGCCTTCAATTCATTTATGATGGAGATCCAGCCAAGGATTCAGCCTTATTCAGACAGGCTGAACCGGAAACTTGTCGGATCTCCGTTTGCCAGGCAGCTCGATGGTGAAAAATATTTTACTTACCTAAGGAATGTAAAGAAGAACATTGATCTTTTCAGGACAGAGAATATTCCGCTGCAGGCAGAGCTGAATGTGATGCAGCAACAGTATGGTGTGATCGCCGGAAAGATGACGGTGGAAGTGAGGGGGCAGGAATACACATTGCAACAGGCGGCCCGGTTCCTCGAGGACCCGGATCGCGCACTTCGCGAGGAAGTTTACAGGAAGATCGCGGACCGCCGGCTCCAGGATAAAAATGAGCTCGACAATCTCTTCAATGAATTGCTCTCCCGCAGGGATAAGGTCGCCCGGAATGCAGGCTTTGCGAACTACCGGGATTACCGTTTTGTCGAACTGGGGCGGTTTGATTACAGCAAGGATGAATGTTTCCAGTTCCACGAAGCCGTAAAGCAGCACGTACTTCCGCTGGTCAACAGCATTTACGAATCAAAGATGAAAAAACTCAGGTTGGAAAATTTCCGGCCCTGGGATGTGGATGCCGAACCCGTGGGTACCCAGCCGTTAAGGCCCTTTCAAACGGCTGATGAACTCACGCGCAAAACCATCCAGTGTTTTGACGAACTGAAAAAATTTTTCGGTGATTGTATCCGTAAAATGAAGGAGCTCGGCCACCTCGACCTGGAAAGCCGGAAAGGCAAGGCCCCGGGGGGATATAATTGCCCGCTCGCTGAATCAGGAGCGCCCTTCATATTTATGAACGCGGCGGGCCAGCTGGATGATGTGACCACGATGGTGCACGAAGGAGGCCACGCGGTTCACTCTTTCCTGGCACACGAGCTCGAACTAACGGGCTTTAAAGAATACCCTACCGAGATCGCCGAAGTGGCCAGTATG
>CAMLEM010000084.1 GCA_946479005.1 uncultured Chitinophagaceae bacterium
AACTGTTTGAATGGGGCCTGATCGCTGATTATATGAATACTCCCGAAAAAGTGAGGGAGTACCGGATGGCGATGGCCAATGCGAGAAGCGAGAAGATACTGGGTGACAAACGTTCTGTATGGCATCGCCTCCGCCGCCAGCGCTGCCTGGCATTCACCACTGGGTTCTTTGAGCACCAGGACACGGGAATGAAAAAGAAACAGCCTCATTTCATCCGGGTGAAAGGACAGGAGGTTTTTCCAATCGCAGGACTTTATAACTATTCGCCGATCGCCGATCCTGAAACCGGCGAGGTTCCCGGAACATTTGCCCTTGTAACCCGTGCCGCCAATCCCTTGCTGAAAACCATACATAATAGCGGCCCCAATGCAGGCCGTATGCCACTGATCCTTACCAGGGAGTTGGCTCAAAAATGGCTCGACGATGAGCTCACTGATACCCAGATCGGTGAGATACTTGAATTCGAATTCCCTGATTCAGAGCTGGAGTCCTGGCCGGTGAATACCATTCGCACAAGGAAGAATGATGATGAGTCGGTGATCAGGCGCGTTTGAGGACACGAAATTTTTTGAACCACGGAGGACACAGAGGACACGGGCCCCTGCGGGGCGAACACGGAGGACACAGTTTTCAACCACGGAGGACACGGAGGACACGGGCCCCTGCGGGGCGAACACGGAGGACACGGCTTTTCTTTACACGAAACTCCCGTTGCCTTTGTTTCGATTCCCGGGCCTTAACGGAAGAAAAAACCTTTCCTCCGTGTTGGCGCGTAGCGCCCGCGTCCTCCGTGTCCTCCGTGGTTAAAGAAAGAAGAACCGCGTCCTCAGAGGTTTAATAAAAGTCCTCCGGGCTTTAAAAAACCGTGTCCTCTCTGGGATGCGTGATTCTGCGGCCGAAAATGTTAAAATCTTGTCTAAAACTAGGCTTCTCTCATTCTGAAATGTGAAATAAATTCACTGATGGCATCTTATTGGAGTTAAACAATTCAACTATGAAATTAACCACCTACATAAGTGCGAGTGTTTTCATTTTCATCAGTGCTGTTGTGATCCGCAGCAACGAAGCCAAATTTCAAAGTAAATCCCTGTATGAAACCAAATGGTCGTTGCGTAAGATCCATACTGGCAAAGAGGATTTCGACGTGAATGGGAAGGCTTTCCTCCAGTTCAATGAAGAAAAGAACAGCGCGGGCGGAAATGGAGGCTGTAATTCATTTGGCAGCACGACCAGCATCGACGGCAATACGATCCGCTTCACCGATATTTTCTCCACCAAAATGTATTGTGAAGGCGTCCAGGAAACAGAGAACGCATTCCTGAACACCTTATCTGTTGCCAACCGCTTCGAGATCAAGGGGGGCACCTTGTTAATCTACCGGGATAAGATTTTGATGCTGGAGTTCGTGGGCTTCGGTCAGGATTAGAAAAAATCCAGTCCCGTAAATTCGATGCCGGTGATCTGCCACCAGTTATCTTTTTCTTCCAGTTCGATCTTCCACTCGCCTTTATAAGGAAGCATTATTTTATCGCTCCGGCATTTTACCCGGTATTTTCCGGTCACGGTCGCCACATTCCCATCAACCTCGCACTGTACTCCTGAAGTGCCGGTGAGATGGATCTCATCGAAATTCTCCTTGAAGCGATTGATGATGCGAAGCAGGGTTTCACCGGTAAGTGTCTTATATAAATTCAGCTTCAGGTTATTTTCCGCAAAGCGATGGCCGAATTCGATGGGTTCCGTGCTGAAGATCGATTCGAGTCCATCGATGGCGGCGGAGGTGGATTCATAAACCGGGTCGGGATGGAATTCATCGTAAATGAAGTTGCAGCACCAGCCCGGCAAGTCCATTGCGATCATCTCCTTGTTGAACAGCTCCTCCAGTGTAAACCGGTATAATTCCCTCTTGCTCACATTGGGAGAGCAGGAACCCAGGTCCACGCCGTGTTTGTTGAGATATTCCCTTAACTCCCTCCAGGCTTCGGAGATCTCCGCATCCGGGATCTCTGCCGCCGGTTTAAAATGCGAGGGCTTTCCAATGGCTTCAAAAACGGTGGTGGTTTTCTTTTTGCTGTATTGCTCTTCGAAGGCAGCTACATTCTGCAAAAAGATATTCTCAATTTCCGGTGAGATCTCGCTTTTTTCATTTTCTCTGAATTGAGCCCCGTGCTCAAGCATCAGTTTCATTTTCAGGAAGGCATTCTCATCCCTGAGCTGCTCCTCTCTTTCCTGCGGATGGTTTGATTTCATAAAATGAAAATAAAACCAGGAAGAGGCGATGCAATGGGTTTTTCCTCTGGATTTGAGGGGAAAATAACCGCTCGTTGCGCGAAGTTTTTGCAAAGGAGACGGGAAGGATGGAAGACGGGAAGGAGGCTTGTTAGATAACCCGTAAGGCCTTGTACCCTGCAGGCGGGGCTGCTCACTGGCGCACATCTAACTCTTACATTCTTAAATAATTAAATCGAAGTTCGGAGGATTTCTCTGACTGCCTTACAGGTGCCGCTTACTTTACCATATTGATCCCTAGAAGAATACCATAAAAAATCGGAAAAAAAGCTGAGTAATGTCTGACTGTAAGTCAGAGCTTACTCAGACATCAGTCAGGATTTTGTCAGAGGTTATGGGCGGTAAATGTGTGGTAACTCTGTGGTATGTGACTGCCAACCTTTATGGTCCTGGGCAGATAGCCTAAATCCGAACCCGGAAGCTTTAAACCTTAATGTAAATCTTCTTCTTATCCATCCAGTAGCAGATGGCCCACATTAGAAGAATGACGCAAATCGCGTATAAAAGGGAACCGTTTTCCTTTGCTCCCGGTGTATGAATGAGAACTTTCTTATACAGCCAATTCCAGGGATTCACTCCATCACCGAGCTTGATCAGTCCCAGGGTGCGGGGAAAAAATGCACTTAACGCGAATACGAAGAGGGCGTTCTTTCCAAATACATCAAAGAACCTTGCCAGGCCTCCCCGGATATTTTTTATTTCGATAAGGTAGATCATCGTGGCAATGGTAAGGATCGCAAGGCCCGTGGTATAAACGACATAGGAACTGGTCCATATCTTTTTGTTGATGGGAAATACCATATCCCAGCAAAAACCGGTGATGATCATTGCCACCCCAATGACAAACAAACCCGTCAGCATCCGGTACATCCTCTCTCCATTGTTTTCATTGGGTAAACCGGAATTCAGGTCCTGTGCACCGGCCCGTATATAGTTCCCAACCAGGTAACCGAAGATCACCTGTACAATGGCGGGAAGCGTGCTCATCAAACCCTCGGGATCGAAGGGAATGCCTTCACCCTTGTAGATATGTGCAATGCCTAATATGCTTTTGTCGATCCCGGTCCCGAACCATCCTTTTAAGCTGTAAGGATCCGCGGGATTTCCTGCATAGCAGAGCACCCAATAGGCGAGAAGCAGGATCATCCCCGCCACCATCGCCTTGCGGGGTTTCAGATAATAAATGATAATTGAAGCAAACAAATAACAAAGCGCGATCCTTTGTAAAACTCCCAGCACGCGGATGCCCTTTACGGTTTCGATGATATTTCCTGCCTTATCCCTGCCCAGGTCCACCCAGGTGAAACCTTTGAAGATGGTTTCCCTGTGAAACTGGGTCGCTCCTTCGGCGAGGCGGTTCACTTCCGTAACAAAGGGAAGCCAGTTCAAAAACAAACCGATCAGGAAGATCAGCGCGGAACGGGTCAGCACTTTTTTCCAGAATACGGCATCACCGCCTTTTTCAAGCCGGGGCATCACAAACGACATCGCGTTACCGACAGCAAAAAGAAAGAAAGGGAATACCAGGTCGGTGGGGGTGAGGCCGTGCCAGGGTGCGTGTTCCAGGGGGTCATAGATATGCGCCCAGGTGCCGGGGTTATTTACGAGGATCATCAGGCAAACGGTGGCGCCCCGGAAGACGTCGAGGGAGTGGAAGCGGTTCACGTTCTAAATATACATTAACCGCAGCGACGCGGCGGCGCAGTTTTTTCTTTTTGTCCTCGAAAATGTTTAAAGTCCAAGGACGAGCCTTTTGATACCATCTTTCAGGAATTTTGTATTGAAATTGATAAGGTATCCAAGTTTGCACCCCGTTAGTTTCATATAGGTTAATAGTTGTGCTAAAAAAAGATCATTTATTTCTTCCACCGCTTTTAGTTCAATTATTACTTTGTCTTCAACCAGTAAGTCGAGTTTATATCCTGAATCGAGATAAACCTCCTTGAATTTTAGTGGTACAGGCATCTGTGATTTGATTTTCAAACCATCCTCCTCTAATAAATAACAAAGGCATTTTTGGTATGCGCTTTCAAGCAAGCCTGGTCCGAGTTCTCTGTGAACAAGGAAAGCTGAATTGATAATCCGTGTCCCCACTTCATTTTCAGTCATATTCAATATTACATTGCGGCGACCCCAACTTCAAAGGGATTTTCCCTTCGAAAAAGACGTTTTTTAAACAAAAAACAGGTTTCGCTGGGCGGCTGCGGTTCAGATAAAAAAAGGTTTCATAACCAAAAAAACCGCGCCGCTGCGCCGCTGCGGTTCAGAAGTTGTAGAGGGGGTTCCACAAAAAACTTATCAACCTGTGTCAATAAATCCCTCAAAATCTGCGCATTTTATTCATTTGCCAGTCACAGTTTCCCTATTATATTTGCATACCCACCAAAATAATCTCCCTTACAGGAGATTTCTTTTATGTGGCGAAACAGTTGATAACCAGTCTGGTAGAAACAAATACTGTGACTGAGATGGCGAAGCTTTGAAATGACACGAAAATGGCTTGCGATATATACCCGTCCCCGGTGGGAAAAAAAGGTCAATAACCTTCTCCTTGAAAAAGGGCTCGAGAGCTATTGCCCGCTTAACAAGGTGCGCCGGAAATGGAGCGATCGCGTAAAAATCGTAGAAGAACCCCTATTTAAGTCTTATGTTTTTGTGAAAGTGAGCGATGACGATCGCTCCGCAGTGAGAATGACGCCGGGAGCGATCAACTTTGTGTACTGGAATGGAAAACCCGCTATGATCCGTGAAAAAGAGATCATCGCGATCAGGAAATTCCTCGACGAATACGAGAATGTGGAAGCGCACCGGGTGGAAATCAAAGTGGACCAGCGCGTGCGCATCACCAATGGAACACTGATGGATCACGAGGGGAAGGTGCTGGATGTAAGATCCAAGACCGCCAAGGTGGCGATCGACAGCCTGGGCTATGTTTTGATCGCCTATATTGACAGAACTAAATTAACTTCGGTACCCTTCGACTCCGCTCAGGGACCGGCCTTCGACTCCGCTCAGGGACCGGCCTCAGATGCAATCACGGGCCCCGATGCGGCAAAAGGGAAAAAAGAAACGAAAGATCCATTATTACGAGCTACCTCGATAAAACCATCTAAATGAAATTCCACCGGAGCCTTATTCCGCTGTTGGCCCTTCCTCTGATCATTTTTTCCTGCAAACCCCTGGAAAAGACCGGGAATTACCTGGAAGACGTGAAGTCTGATACCAGTACTGCGGTCCTTCCCGTTCCTGAAATGAGGATACAGAAAGGCGATATGCTTTCCATCCAGATCTTCAGCCAGAGTACAAGGCCGGAGATCGATGAGCTTTATAATCCACCGGTGGGTGCGGCGAGTACAGCAGGCTCAGGTACTGGTTCCGGCGGTTCGGCTGCCGGCGGCTATCTCGTAGATAATAACGGAATGATCGAGCATCCCCGCCTGGGGATCTTTCACGCGGAAGGGCTCACCAAGCAGGAGCTCGCCGGTGAAGTGAAAAAAAGATTGACCGAGCCGGTGGAATTGTTGAGAAACCCCACCGTGATCGTAAAGTTTCTGAACCTGAAAGTGATGGTAATGGGTGAGGTTACTTCACCTGGGCCGATCACATTTCCCAGTGAACGGCTTACCATTCTCGAAGCGCTGGGCCTTTCCGGCGATTTCACACAGTTCGGGAAAAAACATACGGTAAGGGTGGTGAGGGAAGTGGATGGAAAAAGAGAGATCGGCACCATTGATCTGACCACCGCCAAATTATTTGAATCGCCCTATTATAACCTGGTGCAAAACGATATCGTTTTTGTGGAAGCAACCAAAATGAAACAGAAACAACAGGAACAATCCATCGTTGCCCAGCGGATCACTTTTGCCCTGGGACTGATCACTTCCGCGGCCTTCATCTATAACATCTTCAAATAATATCCTTGGATAATCACAAACCATCGAACGGGGTTTTAGACCAGGTGGAGATCAACAAGAGCGAGCTGGCTAATCTCAGCATTCGGGATCTTTTCTATAAGTACATCCGCTTCCTCCCCCTGTTCATTCTTTCGGTGGCGGTGGCCCTGCTGATCGGTTTCCTGATCATCCGTTATAAGGTGCCTGTTTACCAGGTGGCTTCGAGTATGATCATCCAGGCGGAAAAACCCGCGCAGAACGACAAGTTCGAAGTGTTGATGCAGGGAGGCAAGGCACAGAACATTGCCAACGAGATCGAGATCCTGCGTTCACGTCCGCTGATGCAGCGCGTGGTAAGCGAGCTGAACCTGCAGTATAGCTATTATGTGATCGGGAAGATCAAGACCCTCAACGTCTATCGCCTGGCTCCCTTCATCATAGAAACCGTTTCCCTGAAAGACAGCAATGCGGCTTTCACGCTGAAGCTGAATTTCATCAACTCCGACGGTTTCACGATAGACAAGGGCCCTAAGGTTTACGGGTTCAACCAGCCCATTGACGTCGGATATGGAACCCTGGTCTTTCATCCGACCAGCATCCGGGCCGGGAATAACGAATACCGGCTGGAATATAAATCAGCCAATACAATGGCCGCGCATTATGCGGGTGCGCTTAGCGTTCTGCCGCGCACGGCAGGTACCGGCATCCTGAATATCAGTATGCGCACCCCGAATTCCTTCCTGGGCGCCGATATACTCAACAAGCTGATGCAGGAATACGGGCAGTACAGCGTGGAGCAAAAAGTGCAAGCTTCGGGGCAGACTTTAAAATGGATCGATGACCGGTTGATAGATCTCGGGGGCAAGCTCGACAGCGTGCAGCAGATGTACCTGGCTTACCAGCGTCGGTACAACCTGATGGATGCCGAAAACCAGTCGGGCAATTATTTCGAAGTGATCACAGAGGCGGATAAAGTGGTGAACGAACAGTCAATG
>CAMLEM010000085.1 GCA_946479005.1 uncultured Chitinophagaceae bacterium
GGGGCGAATAATTTTCTTTCGGAAGGAACGATCCCCATTTTCTGGGGAGGAGAAGCTCACGTGAAGCAGGGTTTCTCCATCAATTACCAACGCAATATCTTTCATTCGAAGAAAGTATTCTCCTTTGATTGGGGCGCCTCCCTTGCGGGATGGAAAAGTAATGACCTGCGACAAAACTTCTACACCTTTTCACTCTCACCGATCCTGCGATTCACTGTTTTACGCTCGAAAGGGCTCGACCTGGGTTTGGAATATTCCGTGGCCGGCCCCACTTTCATTTCCCGGCCCGTGATCGACAATAAGCTTACTGGTTCAAAGTTCACTTTCTATGATTTTATGGGGCTCAACGCGTTTGCGGGTAAAAAGAAAAAATTCTATTCAGGCTTACGTATTGCGCATTTCTCCAATGGAAATATGCTTCCCGATAACGAAGGTGTGAAAGTCCCTCTTACGCTGAACCTTGGGGTGGCCTGGTAATTCTCTTTGAATCTTTCACGGGAAATCTATACCTTGATTCTCCAAACCAAACCTACTGTTATGAAGAAGTCTCTCGCTTTGGCGACGGTCATTGCCGTTGCATTACTTACATTTTACATTGCTTCCTGCAATAATGAAGACAGAACAGCCGGGGCCAAGGGCAGCAATGATGATTCTGTAGCCCGTGTGGTTGAGCGGGGGAGATACCTCGCCGTTCACGTGGCAGGCTGTATTGATTGCCACAGCACGCGCGACCTTGCCAAATATTCAGGGCCTGTGATCCCCGGAACAGAAGGGAAGGGGGGAATGGAGTTCAATGAGAAATTTGGATTGCCCGGCTCTGTTTTCGCAAAAAACATCACACCGGATCCGGAGACAGGTATCGGCACCTGGACAGACGAAGAAATTTTACGGGCGATCACCCAGGGCATCAACAAGAACGGAGATACCCTCTTTCCGCTTATGCCATATCCGCATCTTAATCACGCAGCCAAAGACGACCTGATGGCCATCATTGCATACATCCGCACATTAAAGCCCATCAAGAATAAAGTTCCGGAGAGAAGATTGATGATTCCCATTTCAATGGCTTATCCCGGTCCGGCCCTGCAGGCCTCGGTGGATGGGAATGTTCGCCCTTCAGAATCTGACAGGGTTGCCTATGGGGGTTACCTCGTCAACCTGGCCGATTGTGCAACCTGTCATTCGCCACTCACCCAGCACGGCCCCGATATGAGCCGGGCATTTGCAGGCGGCTATCGTTTTGATGTGGGCACCTATGTTGTTAATTCTGCGAATATCACTCCTGATTCCGCCACGGGAATCGGAGCCTGGACTGAGGAGCAGTTTATGAATAAGTTTATCCCTCATCGTGAAGAAAAGAATTACAATTTCACGGTAGGCAGGGAAAATACGATCATGCCGCTTTCTCTTTATGCGGGAATGACGGACAATGATCTTAAAGCGATCTACGCATACCTGAGAAGCCTGAAGCCGATCACCAATAAAGTGGAAAAATATCCTGCGCAGTAGGAGCTATTCCTCTTTGCTGATCCTTTCGAAGTATTGCCTGTTCCAAACACCCGGTGCAGCGTGATCGCCTTCTTCAAATTCAAGGCTCACATAGTTTATGCCCGGGACTTCGGTAAGATTGTATGTAACGGCGGCGAGATAGAAGATCGGGCCTGTTGATCCCATCTGCTGCGTGAGGTAACTGGCATCCGGTATCCTGGCAAATACAGTATCTCCTGAGCTTCGCAGGTATTCCAGGCGAATATTTGGATTGGTCTGATTTAAAAACCCGATGATCGGTTCAGCGGCGAGAGAGTCGAGACCCGCCGGGCGGTCTTTTTCCATAGCAAGTTTGCCATCGGTCATTTCAGCCGACCATAAATACACTTCCGGTGCGATCTCGATGGAATCTTCCTCCGCAATATCCGTGTCTGCACTATTGTTACAACCCACTAAAACCAACATAAAGGAGACTGATAAAAAGAAGGCGATTTTTTTCATATTCATTGGATTTAATTAAGATCAGGCAGGCTGGGCCGGGATTTCTTCCTGTTCCTTTTTCCATTGCTTATCCATTACGAAAGTTCCGAATGGCAGGAAAGAGGCCAGGGCGCTCCTGAAGGTCCAGTTCCAGCTTTTTTGATATTCTTTTTTGGTTTCCCAGAGAAGAATGAAGAATGCCACCACCAGGATCCCGTGCAGGCTTCCCACGATGGTCACGGCCAGGGGGAGGCCTGCAAAATATTTCAGTGGCATCGCTATGAAGAGCAGGAGAATAAATGAGATGCCTTCTGCAAGAGCCGTTTTTCTAAACCAGGAAAATGTGGATGCCGGGTTGGCCAGTTTTTTCATTGAGGATTGATTTAATAATTCACAACCTGTTCTTCTATCATTTCAGGGATCTCACGCCATTCATATTGCTGGTTACGGAGCTGTGGTTCGAAACCTGCTTCGCGAATGGCCTGCTGGATGGTTTTATAGGTGAAGCGGTGTGGTGCTCCTGCCGCGCTTACCACATTCTCTTCGATCATTATCGATCCGAAATCATTGGCCCCCGCGTGCAAACAAAGCTGCGCTGTGGGCTTACCCACCGTGAGCCAGCTGGCCTGGATGTTTTTGATGTTGGGCAGCATTACCCGGCTTAAAGCGATCATTCTCACATATTCATCCGGTGTGGTAAGGTTATGCACTCCGCGAATCCTTGCCAGTAAGGTATCTACATCCTGGAAGGTCCAGGGAATGAATGCAAGAAAGCCATTCACTCCATCCGGCTTACGACTCTGTACCTCGCGGATCTTTACGAGGTGTTCAAATCGTTCTTCGATCGTCTCAACGTGCCCGAACATCATTGTAGCCGAGGTTGTGATATTCAGCTTATGCGCTTCGTGCATAATGTCCAGCCATTCCTCGGCCCCGCATTTTCCCTTGCTGATAAGCCGGCGTACCCTGTCCACCAGTATCTCCGCGCCCGCACCGGGTAATGAATCCATCCCCGCTTCCTTCAGGGCAAGAAGCACCTCGCGGTGAGTGGACCGTTCCAACTTGGTGATGTGCGCCACTTCGGGTGGCCCGAGCGCGTGAAGCTTGATCTGGGGAAATTCCTTCTTGATCTTCCTGAATGTATCAACATAGAATTCCAGTCCCAGCTCCGGGTGATGACCCCCCTGCAGGAGCAGCTGATCGCCTCCGTATTTAAGTGTTTCCTCGATCTTCTGCCTGTATGCAGGCATTTCTGTGATATACGCTTCAGGGTGGCCGGGAATTCGGTAGAAATTGCAGAATTTACAATTGGCTATACACACATTCGTGGTGTTCACATTGCGGTCGATCTGCCAGGTAACCCTCCCGTGGGGAACCTGTTTTTTGCGGATCTCATCGGCCACATACATCAGGTCGGCCAGGGGAGCCTGCTCATAGAGATGAACGCCTTCGGTGACCGACAGGAACTCCAGGTTCAAAGCGCGTTCAAACAGCTCGTTCAGCATACCGCAAAGTTAGGCCGCAGTGGATAAAAGCAGGGATGAAAATTCCCTTAAACAGTCTGCAATTACCGCTCGTAAAAGCCTGTTTTGACAAGAAACCGTTAAATATTATTTTGACCGGACCGGAACCTGCTGCATCGTTTTAGGCACGTAGCCTGTCATCATAATAGCAAGCGTTCACACCTGATGGCCAGACTATTGTTTCTTCTATCCATTCTTTTTTCCCGCGCCCTTCCCCTGGCCGCGCAGGAAGAATTTGTGTTGCCTCCCTCAAGGCAGATCGCAACGATACCCTTTACCCAACTCACCGGGGGCATTGTGTTATTGAAAGCGCAGTTCGAAGAATTTCCAGATACACTGAACTTCATCCTGGACACGGGGAGCAGCGGCATCTCCCTTGATTCTTCGACAGCAGAGTATCTTGGGCTGGAGCCGGTGCAGACCGATAAAACGATCCGCGGGATCGCTGTGATGAAGAAAGTCAGTTTCCTGTACGATAAGACACTTCATTTCCCAGGCCTTTCCATCGACAGCCTGAATTTTCACATCAACGACTATTCCATTCTTACAGCAGTTTACGGAGAACAGATCGACGGGATCATTGGTTATTCTGTGCTGAGCCGTTATATCGTGAAGCTGAATTATGACAGTTCCAGGCTCAGCTTCTGGACCATCGGAACGATGAAGTATCCCCGCGGCGGGTATCTCTTAAAACCTGTTTTCAACCAGCTTGTCGCCCAGTCACTCCGGGTGAAGGATGCCCGCCCCGTACAAACCCGCTTCCTGTATGATATGGGCGCAGGGGTTTGTATGTTATTCAATAAAGATTTTGTAGATGACAGCAATTTCCTGGATCGTAAAAAGAAGGTTTGGACAAAGGAGGGCGAAGGATTGGGCGGAAAGATCGATATGGAATTGAGGGTGATCCGTGAAGTGAAAGTAGGACCCTATAAATTCCGAAATGTACCCGTATATGTTTTTGATGATGAGTACAACGTTACCAATTATCCTTTTATGGGGGGATTGGTCGGTAATGATATCCTGAGACGGTTCAACGTGATCCTCAATTACGCACAGGAAGACATCCACATAACTCCTAACAGCCAGTACTTACAGCATTTTGATTACTCCTATTCCGGTGTCGAATTATACCTGGTCAACGGAATGATCATTATCGGGGACGTGGCCAAAGGTTCGCCCGCGGAGGCCGCAGGCTGCAAAGAAGGCGATGAAGTGCTGGGAGTAAACAAGAATTTCTCACAAAACCTGAACCAGTACAAGATCGCCCTGCAGGTCCCCAATGAAAAGGTCAAGATCATCATCCGCCGCGACGGGCAGATCCAGGAGATCGAGTTCAAGGTAAGAAGCATCATTTAGCCTTTTCCTTTTCTTAGCTTTGCAGGTCCGGGGAAGGTCTCAACAAAGAAGACTTCCACCTGTTATTAATATATGATCCATTTTGAAAGATTCACGTTAGACAATGGCCTCCGGGTGATCGTGCACCAGGATCCCTCCACTCCAATGGCTGTGATGGACATTCTGTATGATGTAGGCGCCCGGGATGAGGATCCCGAGCGAACCGGCTTTGCTCACCTTTTCGAACACCTGATGTTCGGGGGATCGGTGAATGTGCCAGTTTTTGATGAGCCCCTTCAAATGGCCGGTGGAGAGAACAATGCCTATACTACAAACGATCTCACCAATTATTACATTCAACTTCCCGCCGAAAACCTGGAAACGGCCTTCTGGCTGGAAAGCGACCGGATGCTTTCACTCGCTTTCAGTGAAAAAAGCCTTGACGTGCAAAGAAAGGTAGTGTGCGAAGAGTTCAAGGAACACTATCTCACAAAACCCTACGGCGATGTATGGCACAAAATGAGAGAGCTTGCCTATACCCGTCACCCTTACCGGTGGATGACCATCGGGAAGGAACTTTCTCATATTGAAAAGGCACAGTTAACGGATGTGCGGAATTTCTTTTTCAAACATTACCGGCCGGTGAATGCCGTGCTCGTGGTTGCGGGGAATGTAACGGTGGAACGGGTAAAAGAGCTTGCCGACAAATGGTTTGGTGATATCCCGGCCGGGGATAAATATGTACGGGACCTGCCAGTGGAGCCAAAACAGGTAGCGGAGCGAAAGCTGGAGGTGAAAGCTGATGTGCCTCTGAACGCATTGTACAAATGCTGGCATATGCCCGCCAGGCTTGACCAGGCGTATTATGTTTCAGACCTTCTCTCTGATATACTCAGCGGGGGCGGCTCCTCTCGGTTGTTCCAGTCACTGGTAAAAGAGAAACAGCTGTTCAGCAGCATCGAGTGCCACCATTTTGGCAGCAGTGATGCAGGGCTCCTCTGTGTGGAGGGAAAGCTGATGAGTGGTGTGAATATCGAGGTGGCGGAAAAGGCGGTGAATGAAGAACTGGAAAAGATGAAAAATGAAGAAGTGCCGAAGAATGAGCTTCAGAAAGTGAAGCACAAAACGGAGAGTATGATAGCCTTCGAGGATATGAGCGTGATGAGTCGCGCCAATAGCCTGGCCTACTTTGAGACCCTTGGAGATGCTGCCTGGATGAACTATGAACTTGATAAGTATGCGGCGGTAACATCAAAAGATATCCTGGAGCAAAGCCGGGAGATCTTCCGGGACGAAAATTGTAATACTATTTATTATTTAGCTGCGAACAGGAATTAATATGGCGGAAACAGTGAAAACGAAAGGACCCGACAGGATAAAATCACCATCCATTGTGGATGCGGTTGATTTCAAGCTTACGCTTAAGCCTTATGAGAAATACACCCTCGATTGCGGGGCGGATGTATATACCGTGAATGCGGGGGCAGAGGATGTACTGCTGCTTGAATGGGTTTACTTCGCGGGAAACTGCCAGGAAGAAGAGAACCTGGTGGCGGCGACTACGAACTTCTTATTGCGAAACGGGACCTCAACCCGAAATGCCTTTGCCATCAATGAACATTTCGAGTATTATGGTTCTTACCTGAACAGAAGCTGTTTCAATGAGACCGCCACCATCACGCTGCATTGCCTGAATAAACACGTAAAGGAGTTATTGCCTGTGGTGCGCGAGCTGCTCACTGATTCCATTATGCCGGAAGATGAACTGGCTATCTACAGGCAGAATATGAAACAGCGGCTGAAGGTGAACCTGAAGAAAAGTGATTTTGTGGCCAGCCGGCTCATAGATGTGAGTCTCTATGGTGAAAATCATCCCTATGGCAAATTCAGCCGGGCGGAAGATTTTGATGCGCTTCAGCGGGACCAACTGCTCGCTTTCTATGAAAATTATTACCGGAAAGGCCGTTGGCTGATGTTTGTAGCGGGTAAGATCCCCGCTGACCTGCCGGCCTTGTTGAACCAATATTTTGGCGATATACCCTGCTCGGATGTTAAGGTGAAAGACGCGGTGATACAGAGAGGCGCTGAGAAAAAAAGCCGGGTGATCAATGATCCTGAAGGTGTGCAGGGATCGATCCGGATCGCGAGACCCTTCCCCAACAGGCACCACGAGGATTTTCTCCCGGTGCTTGTTCTCAATACTGTCCTGGGTGGTTTTTTTGGTTCCCGCCTGATGAGCAATATCCGGGAAGATAAAGGTTATACCTATGGGATCCACAGTTATGTTCTAAA
>CAMLEM010000086.1 GCA_946479005.1 uncultured Chitinophagaceae bacterium
AGGGTAAATACTGGAGAACGAATGAAAGCGTGAATATGAATTACCGGAACGGGAAGCTGAACCTGTTTATGAACTATGGATATAATAACAATAACAGTTTCCAGAATCTTTACATTCATCGCACTTATCTCCACGCAGACAAAACGGTGGACGCAGTTTTTGAGCAGGAGGCATTTATGCCGAGGAAATACCTGAACAACAATCTTAAGATTGGGCTGGACTATTTTATATCCCCTAAAACGACCATTGGATTCCTGGCCAGCGGGTTTAATAACAAAGAACGGGAAAGAGGATATAATACTGCTTATTTAAGAGATGAATTCGGTGAACTGGATTCTACTGTAAAAGCGATCAATGTTACCAGCGGCAGGTGGAAGAATGGAAGCCTGAACCTGAACTTTCGTCACCAGTTCGATTCAACCGGGCGGGAACTTACAGCGGACCTTGATTACTCCAACTATAATGCAAAGAGGCACCAGGAGTTCACCAATACATCATTTTTTCCCAATGGGGCGCTGAAAAATGAGAACAGGTTGTACAGCGATGTTCCGGTAGCGATCGACATTTATTCCGCCAAGCTGGATTATACACACCCGATGAAGAGCGGATGGAAATTTGATGCGGGTCTGAAAACCAGTTACGTAAGCACAAACAATAAAGCGGAATTCTTTAACCTGGAAGCAGGCGGTTGGGAAGCCGATTATGACAAGACGAACCAATTCATCTACAAAGAAAATATCAATGCTGCTTACGTGAACTTTAGCCGGGAATTCAAGAAATGGGGTGTGCAGGGTGGTCTCCGCTATGAAAACACGAATTACAAAGGCCACCAGCTGGGCAATATGGTAAAACCGGATTCGTCTTTCAACAGGAATTATAATTCCATATTCCCTACCGTATATGTTTCTTATAAAGCCAATGATAATAATCAGTTTGTGATCAACCTGGGAAGAAGGATCGACCGCCCGGCATATCAGGACCTGAATCCTTTCCTTTATTATCTCGATAATTACACCTATGAATCAGGAAACCCATTCATCCGGCCTGAGTTTACCTGGAACAGTGAATTGAGCCACACTTACAAGGGAATGCTCACTACCACCGTGAATTTCAGCCGTACTACAGACCTGATGACGGAAACGTTCGAGCAATCGGATTACGCCACCATTGTACGCGAAGGAAACATCGGCGTAAGAAACAATGCGGGCATAGCGGTAACAGCGCAACTGAAACCTGCAAAATGGTGGAACCTGACACTCTATTCGAATTTCAATCATACCAAATTCAAGGGGATGCTTTATGGCGAACCCATTAACGTGAGTGCCTCCAATATCCTCTTTCATTCCAATAACCAGTTCAGTTTCGGAAAAGGGTGGAATGGAGAAATAAGCGGATTTTACAGGACCAAAGGCGTGGATGGGCAAATCCTTATCCAGCCCCTGGGACAGCTTTCTGCCGGGATCTCTAAAACAGTGCTGAAAGGAAAAGGGACGGTAAGGTTCAATGTGCGTGATATTTTCTATACGCAGTTTCCCAAAGGAAGGATCGAATTCCAGCAAACAAAGGCTTATTTCGAAAATTCCCGGGATTCAAGAATGGGTACAGTTTCCTTCTCCTGGAGATTTGGCAAGCCCATCAAAGCCCAGCAACCCCGTAAAACAGGAGGCGGCGCCTCCGAAGAAAAGAACCGGGTTAAAACCGGGGAATAACTGATCCGTATGATCTCGGGGGGCCGGTGTTATCCGGCTCCCTGTTTTTTTGACGGTACCCAATTGTTAACAGAATTAACAAAACTTACCCTTTGTCACGATAACTACGAAACTTGTCATATTTCATTTACGGATACCATTTTCGATCCCGATTTTTAAACATTATTGACCATTAACCAACCTCAATGAGAAAGATCTGTTTCATTTTGATCTGCAGTTTCACCGCGCTCTTTGCGCATTCCCAGGAAAGGCCCGGCCGCATTTCCGGATTTATCGTAGACGGTTCCGATAAAGCTCTTCCGTCTGTTACGGTAACCCTTTTTAAGTCTGCAGACTCGGCGCTCGTCAAGACTGCGCTAACGAATAAGGAAGGAAGGTTTGATTTTGAGAATCTCCAGCCTGCCGAATATTACCTGATGGCCAGTTCCATTGGCTTTGAAAAAGCAAAAGGAAGGAAAGTGGAAGTTTCCAGCCGCGCCCCCGAAGTAACAGTGGAAACCATCCAGCTTACTCCCAGCGCGCAGGCGCTCGCTGGAGTGACGGTGACAGCAACCAGGCCATTCATTGAATCAAAAATAGACAAGACCATAGTGAACGTGGATGCTTCACCAACCAATGCCGGGGCCACGGCACTCGAGGTATTAGAGAAATCTCCTGGCGTGATGGTAAACAATGACGGGGTCATCAGTTTGCGCGGGAAAGCCGGCGTGATCGTGATGATGGACGGAAAACCGACCTTCCTTTCGCCCACAGACCTGGCAAACCTGCTGAAGAACCTTCCTGCATCTGCGATCGACCAGATCGAGATAATGACCAACCCTTCCTCGAAATATGACGCATCCGGGAATTCAGGAGTGATCAACATCAAAACCAAGAAAGGAAGACTTGCGGGCTTCAATGGCTCCATTATGGTGGGCCTGACCACAAGTTATTTCGAGAATAAGCGGGGTTTCTATGTATTTCCCAAGAGCCAGAACAGCATCAACTGGAATTACAGGAAGGGAAAGATCAATTTTTTCGGGAATTATAATCCGAACATCTCAAGGGGGGGTGCGATGCTTGACATCACCCGGAACGTGCTGGATGCTGATAAAAATACGATTGGAAAAAATGAGGTGACCACCAATTTCAGGTTCGGTAATAATAATCATACCCTTAAGCTGGGTATTGACATTTTCGCTGATAAGAAGAATACGTTCGGGTTTATGGTAAGCGGGTTCACTTTTTCCGGCCACCCGACTCCCAGCACCACCACTTCTTCCTACGACCAGCATATGCAGCCCCGGTCACATATGGTTTCCAAAACAAGGAATGATAACACGTTCAGGAACCTGACTTCTAACTTCAATTACCGTCACCAGTTTGATTCGGCAGGCAGGGAACTCACGGCAGACCTGGATATGATCCTTTACCGGAATCATTCCAATATGATGCTCACCACCGAGCTTTATTCCGGTAACTGGGTGAGGAATGGCCCTGACCTGTTATTGCACGGCGACATTCCCGCTAACATCAATATCTATTCTTTTAAATCCGACTATACCCACCCGATCAAAGATGGGCGGATCGAAGCGGGTGTGAAAAGCAGCTACGTGAAAAATGATAACCTTGTGGAGTACGAGCGGTGGGACGGGTCCAAGTGGATCGTTGATGCCCGTTCGAATCATTTCCTGTACGATGAGAACATCAATGCCATTTACCTGAATGCCAATAAACAGGTAAAGAAATGGTCGTTCCAGGGCGGGTTACGCCTGGAGAACACCAATGCCAAGGGCTACCAGGTGACCAATGACTCCACGTTCAAAAGAAGTTTCACCAGCTTGTTCCCCAGTGCCTTTGTGAGGTACGAAGTAAGTAAGGTAAGCAAGCTAACGATCTCGTATAGCCGAAGAATTACGAGGCCGAACTACCAGGACCTGAACCCTTTCATCTGGTTCCTGGACTCCCTTTCCTACCGGAAAGGAAATCCCTACCTCACCCCCCAGTTCACGCATAATTTCGAGTTGAGCCACGCGTACAAAGGAAAGTATATAGCCACCCTGAATTACAATAACACCACCGACGTGATCTCGCAGATCCTGAAGCCCGACGGGGACCTGGTTTACCTTACTTCGGAGAATGTGGCGAGGTTTCGCAACATTGGATTGGCGGTAACCCTTCCTTTCACGATCAGGAAATGGTGGAACCTCAATCTTTTCGGAAATGTTTACAACAATCATTACACGGGGGTCTATGATAACAAGCCCCTGGATATGGAGTACACCTCGTTTATGATCAATATGACCAATTCCTTCACCATACGCCCAGGTTTTACCGCAGAAGTATCTGGATTCTATCGCGCGAGAGGAGTGGACCAGCTTTCCATCAACGATCCGATGTATGTGCTGAATTTCGGTTTCCAGAAGCAGGTATTGAAAGGCAAAGGAACGATGCGACTGAACCTGCGCGACCCATTCTGGATCCAGCGTTATTCGGGAAGTACAAAATATGACCTGGTGGACACTCGCATATCCAACCGTTGGGATAACAGGCAAGTCACTTTGAGTTTCAATTACCGGTTTGGAAAAAATGGCCAGTCACAACAGCAGCGGCGAAGGAATAATGCCTCCCAGGATGAACAGAACAGGGTGGGAGGATCCGGCCAGTAAAATATTCAACTTACAGTTTTCTCATGTACAGGTAGTATATGAGTACGTCCCTCCTTTCCAGGGGGGACTCTTTTTTTCGGGTGGCTAAACAGGAACCGAAACCACCGAAAATCCTATTCTGCCTTCTTAGCGTATTTCTTATTGAACTTGTCAATACGGCCTGCCGTATCAACCAGCATATTCTTCCCGGTAAAGAAAGGATGAGAAGTGTTGGAGATCTCAAGCTTTACAAGGGGATACTCATTGCCATCTTCCCATTTTACGGTCTCCTTGGTTGCAGCAGCGGAGCGGCTGAGGAAGCTGTGACCATTGCTCATATCCTTGAAAACTACGAGCCGATATTTATCGGGGTGGATGCCTTTTTTCATAACTCAATGATTTTTAGGGCGTTTTTCCTGATTTCTGACCAGGATCGGCCGGTTTTATCCATTAAAAATGGAGGGCAAAGGTAGTGAATCTCATTCAATTGGCAAAGACCGGGGGTTTATAAAAGATGAAAGCATCAGTCTTGTTCTTATACAAACTTGCGCCTGTACATTCCCAATTCTGATGCTTTCGGGATCCGATTCCGCCATTTGACTGGCTTCCTCTTCTCCATGCATTCATTTTATTGCTAAAATGCGTGCAGTTGTAAAGTGAAGATATGTTATCATGTATTCGGTTTCCAAATTTTCAGGCCTGTAGATGTGCACGGCTTCTGCACCAGGTTATGAACAGTTTTTGACCTCTTTGGGCCGTTTATGCACAGTTTAATCGCGCATATTCACATATTGTAAAGGAATTCCGGTATTCGCGTTCTTACAGGCCTGGATCACAGTCTGCAGATCGTCGATCTTCTTTCCCGTAACGCGGACCAGGTCGTCGTTGATGGAAGCCTGCACCTTCAAACCTGAGTCCTTGATGAGCTTGACGATCTTCTTGGCATCTTCCTGGGCTAGTCCATTTCTCACTTTTATGGTTTTCTTCCAGGCCTTGCCGCTCTGGCTTCCTTCTTTTGACAGGTCGAAAGCTTCCGGGGCAATTCCCTGTTTGTGGGCCCGGTTGATGAGCACATCGATCAGCTGCCGCATCTTCATATCATCCTCCGTCTCCAGGCTCAGCACATATTCCTTTTTGTCCAGGTTGATCACAACGTGAGATCCCTTGAAATCAAAACGATTCGTTATCTCCTTGGTGGTCACGTTCACGGCATTGTCCAATGCCTGAGCATCTACCTTGCTAACGATGTCGAAGGAAGGCATAGATTGAGGTTTTGGTTTGCAGATCGGGTTTATGCGCCCCGGGGCTTCAACAGGCCGAATATAGATTAATCTTTGTTTATTTTTACGGATATCAGGTAATGGATAAGATCATTTTCACCGAGGAATTTTGCCAGCCGGAGAACCTGCATCCCTTCACGCTCACCCGGCAGCTGCAGGATATCCGCGTGGGGATATTCACCATTCGCGAGAAATGGGAAATGCAGATGAAGCTTCCTTCTTTCGACAAGAAGGAAGATGATTACAAGGATCTCAGCCGCTCCGTGAATATTGATGAAGCCGTAGGCGATGGGTATTGCTACCTGATCCACGGAAACCTGTTACCGTCCAGGGCCCTCTTAAAGGCGATCGCTAAACTGGATGACGGCGATTTTGTAGCCGGACTCGATGGCAACCCGCTCGTATATAAATTCAGTGCGGGCAATGTGATAGACCGCCACCGGATCCGGGTGGGCAAGGCTGTCGACCTGAAGGAAGAAGTTGAAACCATCCGTTTCCCCTGGGACATCATTCGGCTGAATGATTCGGCGATCCGCCAGGACTTCGCAGTTCTGACAAAAAAGAAGCGCTCAAGACCGGTGTCCTCCACCAACCAGGTCTCGGGAGCTTCCAATATTTTCATCGCCAAGGGCGCCCGGATGGAGCATTGCATCATCAACGCGCGCAGCGGACCAGTTTACATTGCCAAAGGAGCGGAAGTGATGGAGGGTTCCCTGCTCAGAGGTCCCCTTGCAATTGGAGAAAATGCAGTGGTAAAAATGGGAACGCAGATCTATCCTTCCACCTCGGTCGGGCCGGGCTGTATAGTAGGGGGCGAGATCAAGAACTCGGTGATCTTCGGGCACTCCAACAAAGCCCACGATGGGTATCTCGGTGATTCCGTGATCGGGGAATGGTGCAACCTCGGGGCAGGGACCACCAATTCAAACCTTAAGAATAATGCGAGTGAGGTAAAGGTCTGGACGCAACAGGGTGAAAGGGTGGCCGGGCTTAAATGCGGGGTGATGATGGGAGATTATTCCCGCACCGTGATCAACACATCGATAAACACGGGAACCGTGGTGGGAGTTTGCTGTCACGTCCAGGGAGCAGGACTAACGCCGAGGTATATCCCAAATTTTTCCTGGGGCAGCGAGGGAGTTACCCGTTACGAGTTTGAAAAAGCCCTCAGGGATATTACGGCCTGGAAAAAATTAAAAGGCAGGGAACTGGATAATGAGGAGTTGAGCATCCTGAAATATATCTTTGACCGATATTAGAAACCCCCGAATCAATGAGAAAACAAATTGCTGCTGCCAACTGGAAGATGAATATGACCTTTCAGGCAGGAGAAAAATTACTCGATGAGATCCTGGATGCCAATATTCACCTCGCGCCGCATCAGAAGGTGATCTTCGCGGTTCCTTTTCCTTACCTGCTGATGGCGAGAAGTGAAGTGGCGGATTCCATCAACTACAATGTCGC
>CAMLEM010000087.1 GCA_946479005.1 uncultured Chitinophagaceae bacterium
CACCGCAGGTCGAAGGCTTCCGGAGTGATGGCTTCCTGGTCCTGGAGGGCTTCGAAAGGGAGGTAGCTTAACTCGTCATCAGGAATGATGATCAGTCTTTCTGCCCGGTGGATGTCGCTGAGCAGGGGTTTAAACAACAGGTCGTAGAGTGTGATCGCATAATTCCTTCCTTCAAATTTGCGGAGCGGGTCCACTTTTTCAATTTCCGCCCGAAAGGAATCAAGCAGCGGGATGAAACTGCTGTCCACAGGGATCACCTGGTGCGTGAATTTATTCCCCCTGATGATCAGGGCAAGGAGGGAATTCTCCGAAAGATGCCAGGAGATCAGCGCCGTGCGGTTATCGAATCTTCTCTGAACCTCTTTTACAGACGGTATTTCCTCCACGAGCAGTTTATCCTGGTATTCGGGAAGCCCGGATATCTCGTCCTGGATCTTTCCCAATTCGATCTCGAGATCGCGTGATCGGGAAATGATCTGGCTGATTTGCGTCGAATCGGCGGTTGTTGCTTTCAGTGAAAGGCGGGTCAGTTCAGACCGCAATTCCCCTTCCCGTTTGAATAAAGGGTGGGTGGCCTGCAGCCTCAATTCATTTTCCCGCATATTGAGCCGTAAAACCGAGGCTTTGTTCCGCTGGTCGAAAACATAGGCTGCTTCCAGGTATTTTTTTTCATCGGTGAGCTCAAATAGGCGGATGCAAAGATCGATGGGGCGGCTATGCGCCGAGTGCTTGATCCGGTTAAGAAATAATCTCGCTTCATCGGATTCATAGGTCCTTTCAATGAAATGCGCCAGCCGAAAGGCGGATTCGTAAGCTTCGAGCGCGCTCACCAGATCATCGTTATTCTTTGAGGTATGGAAGAGTTTTTCAAATGCGGCTGCTTTACCGGTCAGCGCCTGGAACAGGTTGATATACGAGAAGGCTTCCGCAAAATGGTCGGGATTTGAACGGATCTCCGTATCGGAAAATCCTGAATGGAACTGGATTACAGAGCGCTGGTAAAACGACAGGGCTTCCGCGATCTCACCTTCTTCCACCAGTTGCCCGGCCCGGAATTTCAACAGGAGCCCGTGGGGTACATTCTTCCGGTTGCCGTTCCACTTATTATTTTCAGCCAGTGCCTGGTGGTAATAATAGGCGGAGGAGTCCTTTTCTCCCAGCGCGTCAAACGCCTGTGCCAGGTTATAAAACAGGTCGATCGTCTTTCGATCGCCTGTATAGCTTACCGACCGAAGGCGTCGGAGCGCATCGTCCGGACGGCCGGAGCGGAGGTAGATGATGGCGAGATTGTGGTTGATCTCATCGGAGTAAAAGCCAGAAGATAATTCATCTTCATATATCTCCCGGGCGGCATCCAGCTCGTCGAGTTTTACGTGAATGGATGCGATATTGATCCTGTAATTGGTCACCAGGCTTCGGTTACTGGTTCCCGTGAGCTCAATGGCCTTCTCGAAATAATTACGGGCCTGCCGGAAATTCCCGTTTTCGTACAGGATCACCCCCAGGCGGTTGTACAATCGCTGGGATTCAGTGAGTGGACGGTCATATTTGTCCTGTATATCCCTGGCCTGGTTGTAAAAATGCAGGGCGGAATCATATTCATTTTCCGCGTGGTAAATGGCGCCGGTGAACACATAATGCAAAAAGTAAGCAGAGTCAGCTACGGGCGTGCGTTCCCGGAGCCGAAAGGCCTCGAGGTAATAGCTTTTTGCTTCGTTCACTTCACCGAGGTAATAATGAATCAGACCGGCTTTCAATTCGGAGAGTACCAGGATGGAATCATTGCCGGAAGAACGGGTGGAACTGATCAGGGTTTCGAAGGTCCGGAGGGCTTTCCTATACGCAATATCAGCCTCCTCCTGTTTTTTCTCATCATCCCCTGCTTTTTCGGAACGGCGATCGGCATCATTCAGCAAAACCTCTGCTGCTCCATACAGTCTTCTCTCGGCAGTGCGATCCTCTTTAGGTCCGTCCTGTGCAAAACAGAATACGATGGCTAAAAATAACAGAACGAGGAGTAGTGGTCTTGTCATTGGGGCCGGTTGGTGCTCAAAATTAGCCGTCAATAGTCAAATAGCCATCATTTCTTGAACGTAGCGGTTAACTTTGCGCGGAACTGAATCAACTTTTAGGTGATGATCAAGATCGGACTCATACGGGAAGGAAAACAACCGGCGGATAACAGGGTGGCGCTCACCCCGGCCCAGTGTAAATGGATCCATAGGAATTCAACGGAGGTAAAGGTAGTCGCGCAATCCAGCCCCAATCGCTGTTTTTCTGACCGCGAATACTCTATCAGCGGAACCGAAGTGGTGGAAGATGTAAGCGACTGCGAAATCCTGCTCGGCATTAAAGAGGTGCCGGTGGAGCAATTGATACCAAACAAAATCTATCTCTTTTTTTCGCATACCAAGAAGAAACAGCCGCATAACCAAAAGCTTTTAAAAGAGATACTCCGGAAGAATATCACCCTGATCGACTATGAGTGCCTGGAGCACGACGATGGGGGGGGGCCCCCGGCACCCCCGCCAACGGGGGTTTTGGTTTTTTTGCCGGCGTGGTAGGCGCACATAATGGAATGATGGCCTATGGCAACCGGACGGGCTTGTTCAAACTTGACCGGGTGTACAAGGAGAGGAGCTTCCGGGAACTGATCCACGTGTATTTCGGATTGCGGCTTCCCAATGTCAAGATCGCTGTAACGGGCTCAGGCCGCGTGGCACACGGGATCCTTGAGATAATGAACCTGATGGGCATTCACGAGGTGGATCCCGATGAGTACCTTAAAAGGAGGTTTTCCTATCCTGTTTACACGCAATTGAAGGGCGCAGATCTCTATGCACATAAGGAAACGGGAAAATACAGGCGCGAGGATTTCCACGAGCACCCCGGAAATTATAAATGCCTGTTCCTTCCATACGCGAGCCAGTCTGATATTTTGATGAACGGCGTGTACTGGGATAAGAATGTGCCGAGGCTGTTTGAAAAGGAAGATGTGAAATCGGAAAACTTCATCATTCAGACAATTGCCGATATTACCGATGATGCCAATGGTTCGGTGCCCATTAATGTGGGGGATCAAACCATTGAAGATCCCGTATATGGGATCAACCGGGGTACGTTACATAAAACGGCGCCTTATCTCCCGGGATCCATCGACATTATGGCCGTGGGAAACCTTCCCAATGAACTTCCGCGTGATGCCAGCCGCTATTTCGGCGAGCAACTGATAAAATATATCCTCGATGATGTGGTAAAAGGCGGGTCGGAGATCATAGAAAAGGCTACGATCGCGAAGGGAGGGGAGTTGACGGAGTATTATGAGTATCTACGCGATTATGTGAATAATTAATTTTCCCACAGATCTCACAGATTTTTCGCCAAAGGCTCCAGGTTTCTTATCAAATTTTATCTGCGGGTATTTAGCTGTGAGATCTTGTGTATTTTATCTATGCAATTGGTGGGAAAACAAAACTACTCATTCAAATAATACTCCTTCACTAATGACTTAAACTCCCTGCTGTATTTCCCGCTCTCTTCCTTAATACTCAGTTCATCGAAGTTTGTAATCAAAGGCTTCGACAACGAACCTTCAACAAGTATCCTGAACATTTCGTGAGAAGGTGTTTGTTTTGCCAGTAGCCACGTATGAATGTACAGTTCATTCTCATCGAAAAGCTGCCTGATCTCTCTCGCCCGTTTGTAAGGTAAAAGGAAAAAGAATCTTCCGGCAGGCGAAAGGAGCTTCTTTACCAGGTTGGGAAGATCTTCGAGTTTCAGGCCTGTACCGTGATGCGCCAGTTTCCGCCCGGGGTCGGGCGAGCTCCATTCCTTTCCATAAAATGGAGGGTTACAAACAATCACATCATAAATTTCTGTCGAACCAATATCGAGAACATCTCCGTTAATACCATTCACTCTACCAGGCCAGGGAGAACGTTCAAAGTTGAACTTCAGATCTTCAAAGGAGCCTTCGTCAATTTCAATGGCATCGATTTTTATTTTGGGATATGCCTGCGCGATCATCAGGGAAAGAAGCCCGGTACCCGCACCCATATCCAGGAGGCGGAAGGCATCGTTCTTTTTTTCTTCCAGCCTTTTTGCCACCCAGGCTCCAAACAGGCAACCATCGGTGGTGACCTTCATTGCCGACCGTTCCTGGACAATGGTGAATTGTTTGAAACGGAACATCAGGAAAAGATATCTGAGAAACTGGAACGGGCAGAGCTTTTTTCGCTAAGGTTGCTGAACTGCCCTTCCTGGAATTTATAATACCCGGTCATAGCAATCATTGCCGCGTTGTCGGTGCAATACTGGAATTCGGGGATGAAGGTCTGCCATCCATATTTCTTTCCTGTTTCCGTGAAAGCTCTCCTTAATCCGCTGTTGGCTGAAACTCCCCCTGCGAGGCAAATATGGTTGATCCCGGTTTGAATGGAGGCTTTCCTGAGCTTGTTGATCAGTATGGTGATGATCCTGTGCTGGATGGAAGCACAGAGGTCTTCCAGATTATTTTGAATGAATGCAGCCCGTTCTTCATCCGTCACTTTATACTCTTCCTTGAATTGGTGGGAGGTTCCGGCGTTCTGAAGAAAATAAAGAATTGAGGTCTTTAACCCACTGAAACTGAAGTCCAGTCCAGGGATCTGGGGTTCGGGAAACCGGAATCTTTCGGGGTTTCCCTTCTTCGCATAAGCATCGATGAGAGGTCCCCCGGGATAGGGGAGCCCGAGCAACTTGGCAGATTTATCAAAAGCTTCCCCGGCCGCATCATCGATGGTTTCGCCGATCAGTTTCATCCGGAGGGGCGTTTCACAGATCACGATCTGGGTATGGCCTCCGCTAACAGTCAGGCAGAGAAACGGGAAACCCGGTTTCGGATCCCCGATCATATTGGCCACCACGTGTGCCTGCATATGTTGCACGGCGATCAGGGGTTTATCAAGTGCCATTGCCAGGGACTTGGCAAACTGCCCGCCTACCAGGAGGGAGCCTATCAAACCCGGTGATTGCGTATAAGCAATGGCATCCAGATCCTGCGCTCGAACGCCCGCATCCTTTAAAGCGGTATCAACCACCGGAACGATATGTTGCATATGGGCGCGGCTGGCGAGTTCAGGCACCACCCCGCCATAGGCAGCGTGCACGGCCTGCCCTGCAATATGATTGGAAAGGATCTTTCCATCGCGGCAAACGGATGCCGAGGTTTCATCGCAGGAAGATTCTATGCCAAGAATAGTGACCATTTGAATTCTATTTACTGCGGATCGCCACCACCGGGTCCATCTTCGCAGCCTGGAGAGCGGGAATGAAACCTGCCACGATGCCCACTACGATGCAAATACCGATGGCAAGAATGATGTAGCTGGTGGAAACGAACACCGGGAAATTGAGGGCCACCGAAAGAACCTGGGTCAGCAGGAACACAAGCGTGAGCCCAATGATCCCGCCGATTATGCACAGGAAGGCTGATTCAAGCAGGAACTCGGCCAGGATCACGTGTTTCCGTGCGCCCAAAGCTTTTTTGAGACCGATCTGGCTCGTTCGCTCTCTTACGGAAACAAACATAATATTTGCCACGCCAAACATTCCCACCACAAGCGACAGGGCGGCAATGGCCCAGCCCCCGATATTCATCCCCACGAAGGCCTCGCTGATGGCGTCGCTGAAATCATTGATATCATTCAGCGAAAAATCATCGTCACGCCCCGGGGGGAGCTTATGAATGGCTCTCATCGTGCCGGTAAGCT
The DNA here is from genome assembly GCA_946479005.1 of uncultured Chitinophagaceae bacterium. Next base: position 5,751 of record CAMLEM010000087.1, read on the forward strand.
CATCTTTCAAAGCCTTGCTGGAAAGGTTATCCTGTCCCTGTATCATCACCAGCGGATCGGCTTTGAGCTCATTCATTATACCACGGGCAAACCCGTATGGAAGGATGATGCTCTGATCGAAATCCCAGCCACCGATCATCTGTTTTCCCTGTTTGCGGATCACGCCGGTGACCACCACTTCCTTACCCCGCACCGTGATGAGTTTTTGGATCGCCTGTTCAGGGGATCCGAATATTTTTTCCGCGATGGCGTAACCGATCACTACCACGTTCCGCCCGCTTTTGAAATCGGAGGCGGAGATATAGCGGCCGGTATTCACATCCACGGGCTGGATATCGTCAAAATCCTCGGTAACGCCATAGTAGTTGACGTTTGACAATACAAGACCGCCGTATTCCAGCTGGTCTTTGACCGTGATCGTGAATGCAACATATTTAGCGCCGCGGGTGCGGGCCTTGATCTGGGCGATCTCCGCATATTTGGGGGAAGGACGGTTCACATATTTCCACCAGGGATAATCGGGACCGCCGCCAGCAGAGTAATCCCATTTATCATAGTAGATGGTATTGGTGCCGAGGGATCTTATTTCATTCTGGATATTTCGTTCGAGGCTGCTGACGGTAGCAAGTACGCCGATGATGCAGAAGATCCCGATAGTGATACCGAATAAGGAAAGAAAGGTGCGGAGCTTGTTTTTCCACAATTCCTGCAAAGCCATCTTGAAGCTGCTGCCAACGATCTCTATGCCGCGCCGGATCATATGTGAAATTAATGAATAACGAATAGTGAATAACGAATAATCGTTCAAAAGGGGGATTTTCCCACCCAAATGGAAATACATCAAGATGGAGTTACGAGGTTCCAAAGGCTGTTCATTATTCGTTATTCATTATTCACTATTCGTTATTCCCTACCTTTGCGCGCTCCAATGAAATATCACGCCGAAATACAGAAACGCCGCACCTTCGCCATCATTTCCCACCCGGATGCGGGGAAAACCACGCTGACCGAAAAATTCCTGCTTTTCGGGGGCGCCATCCAGGTTGCCGGCGCTGTAAAGAGCAACAAGATCAAAAAATTCGCCACCAGCGATTTTATGGAAATCGAAAGACAGAGAGGGATCTCCGTGGCTACTTCGGTGATGAGCTTTGAATACGACGGGCATCTCATCAACCTGCTCGATACCCCAGGTCACAAGGATTTCGCCGAGGATACTTACCGCACCCTGACGGCGGTGGACTCGGCCCTCATGGTCATCGACAGCGCCAAG
>CAMLEM010000088.1 GCA_946479005.1 uncultured Chitinophagaceae bacterium
AACTGGAAGGAACTTGCCCGTGATGAACGTACCGGTAAGATCACGGGGGTGATCTTCCTGCTCATTGCAGCTTTTTTGCTGATCTCCTTCATTTCATATCTCTTCACCTGGAAACAGGACCAGGGCATTGCGCAGCAGGGCTTCTCCGGGGTGCTTGAAGGCGGAGAGCCGGCAGCCAACCTGCTGGGAAGAGTAGGCGCCGTGGTCTCACATTTCTTTATCTATAAAGCGTTCGGACTCGCATCTTTTCTTATATGCACCTTCTTTTTCGTGGTGGGAATAAATCTTTTGTTTCGGCAAAGGGTATTTTCCATCTGGCGCAACCTGAAGTACGTTACGGTGGGCTTGCTGGTGCTCTCAGTTATGTTATCCTTCCTTTTTGTCAAAAGCACCTTTCCATTTGGCGGCGCGGTGGGTGAGATGATCAATGAGAAACTGAATGGCGCGATGGGCACCGTGGGAACCGGTGCACTCCTGCTGGTAGTGGCGATCGGTTACTTTATCTGGCAGTTCAATCCTTCGTTCAATCTTCCATCAAAGAGTGAGACAGATGAACCGGAGAGCTGGGGCGGGGAAGAAACCCTGACTGATCCCGGTGTTCCCGGCAAAACGATCAATGAAATGTATGCGGGGAAGACCGATGTCAATGGGAATGTTCTAAAGGAAGAAGGCCCGGTAGTGATCCATTTCCCGGAAGAAAGCACAGCGCCCGCATTTGAGATCGTGGAGAAGGATGAGCCCTTGCAGGAAGAGCCCATACAGGAAGAGATCGTGAAAGATCTGATGCACGAACACGATCTGGTGGAAGAAGAGAGTGAGCCCGTTCCACCGGTGATCCCGCCAGGGAAGGCAAAGCAGGTTCCCAAATCGGCGTCCGACCTGGAGCTCGAGATCAATGAAGCTCCCGCAGGAGAAGAGGAGAAGGAGAATCCCGTTGAAAATCTGCCGCCCTACGAGCCCACGCTGGACCTGAAGGATTACAAATATCCCACGCTCAACCTGCTCGAAGCCCACGGCAGTGATAAGATCATCCAGGATGCCAATGAACTGGAGAATAACAAGAACCAGATCATCACCACCCTGCGAAACTATGCCATCGAGATCCAAAAGATCAGCGCAACGGTAGGCCCTACCGTGACGCTGTACGAGATCGTTCCTGCGGCAGGTGTCCGCATTTCAAGGATCAAGAACCTCGAGGATGATATCGCCCTAAGCCTGGCTGCCCTTGGCATTCGTATCATCGCCCCGATACCCGGGAAGGGAACGATCGGCATTGAAGTGCCTAACGTGAAGAAGACGGTGGTGAGTATGAAAACGCTTCTCTCTTCCGAAAAATTCCAGCACAACAATTTTAGCCTGCCCATCGCCATTGGCAAGCAGATAGATAACAAGGATTTCATTGTGGACCTCACTTCAATGCCTCACCTTCTGATGGCCGGCGCTACGGGGCAGGGTAAATCCGTGGGCTTGAACGCCATTCTTGTTTCGCTGTTATACAAAAAGCATCCTTCGCAGTTAAAGCTGGTATTGATCGATCCCAAGAAAGTTGAACTGAGCGTATACCGCCATATTGAAAAGCATTTTCTTGCCAAGCTTCCCGGCGAAGATGATGCCATCATCACCGATACCAAGAAAGTGGTGCACACGCTGAATGCTCTTTGCATCGAGATGGATAACCGGTATGACCTTTTGAAAGAGGCCGGGGCGAGGAATATCAGGGAGTACAATGAAAAATTTGTGCGTCGCCGCCTGAATCCTCAAAAAGGTCACCAGTTTCTTCCATTCATCGTACTTGTCATTGACGAATTTGCCGACCTGATAATGACGGCAGGCAAGGAGATCGAAATGCCCATCGCGCGACTGGCCCAGCTGGCCCGGGCAGTAGGGATCCACCTGATCATCGCTACCCAGCGACCTTCCGTAAACATCATAACGGGAACGATCAAAGCGAACTTTCCTTCACGGATCGCCTTCAAGGTTTCCTCCAAAATTGACTCACGCACCATTCTCGACACGGGTGGAGCGGAGCAGCTGATCGGGAAAGGAGATATGCTGATCTCTCATCACGGGGAGGTGACCCGCCTGCAATGCGCTTTTGTGGATACGCCTGAAGTGGAGTCCGTGGTGGATTTCATTTATGAGCAGCGGGGCTATCCCCAGGCATTCCTGTTACCTGAATACATTGATGAAAAAGAAATGGAAGGGAAGGATTTCGACCTGGCTGACAGGGATCCTTTATTTGAGGATGCGGCAAGACTGATCGTACAGAACCAGATGGGCTCCACTTCTCTTTTACAGAGAAGGATGAAGCTTGGATACAACCGCGCAGGGAGGTTAATGGATCAGTTGGAAGCGGCTGGTGTGGTCGGTCCAAACCAGGGCAGCAAGGCACGCGACGTTTTAATAAAAACTGAAGCGGAACTGCAGGGGATACTTGATCTCGAAAGATAATTTGTGCTTCATTCTGATAAGCCCTTGTTAAGAGTAATAATTACAGGCAACTCCGGTATATAAGTTGTCATCTTATGCCCGAAAATGGTTTATCTTTGCCAACCCACACTCAAACGTTTAGTAATGAAGAATTTATACCTGTTTTTAGCACTGGTTTTGGTTTCCTCTCTCAGCTTTGCACAGGCTAAATCCGATCCCGAAGCCAAGAAGATACTGGATGGCGTAAGCACGAAATTCAAAACATTTAAAACCGTGACTGCCGGTTTTAGTTATAAAGTCGAGAATGCATCCGGCAAAGTGCTTTCCACCCAAACAGGCACCCTGATGATGAAGGGTACGAAGTATAAGGTGAATTTCGGGGGGCAGGAAATATTCTGCAATGGTACCACCGTATGGAATTACGATAAATCAGCAAACGAGGTTACCATCAGCAACCTGGATGCATCCAGCGGGATGATCACACCCCAGAAATTATTTACGAATTTTTACGACAGCGACTTTCTCTACGTCCTCAATGGAGAAAAAAAGATTGGCACGAAGACAGTGCAGGAGATCGAGATGACTCCTGTGGATAAAAGCAAACCATTCCACAAAGTGTATCTCTATGTTGACAAGGCGGCGAAGACCATCTACAGTACCAAGGTGCTTGAAAATGCAGGCAACCGGTATATCTATACGGTCACTTCGATGAAAACGAATACGACAATCGCCGACAATACCTTTTCGTTTGACAAGGCAAAGTACCCGGGTGTGGAGGTAGTGGACCTGCGTTGACCAGGTAATCTTATTTCCCCCGCAGGTTTTCGAGCATATCCGCGGTCATCCTCCCAAGGTCATATTCTTCCTTCCATCCCCAGTCTTTACGTGCCACGGAGTCATCCACGCTTTGTGGCCAGCTGTTGGCGATCTGCTGTCGGTAATCGGGTTTAAAGGTGATGGAAAACTCGTGAATGTGTTTTTTGATCTCAGCTGCGATCTCTTCCGGGGAAAAACTCATTGATGAAAGGTTGTAAGATGTGCGGACGGAAAGTTTATCGGCCGGTGCTTCCATTAATTCGATCGTAGCCCGGATCGCGTCCGGCATATACATCATCGGGAGATAAGTATCTTTTTCCAGGAAACATTCATATCTCTTTTCTTCGAGGGCCTCGTGGTAGATCTCCACAGCATAATCCGTGGTGCCTCCCCCGGGTGCGGATTTCCAGGAAATGAGCCCCGGGTATCTCAGGCTGCGCACATCCACGCCGTATCGCCGGAAATAATAATTGCACCAGAATTCACCAGCGTATTTGCTGATGCCGTAAACGGTAACGGGTTCGATGATCGTTTGCTGCGGGCAGTTTTTCTTTGGTGAGGTGGGTCCAAACACCGCGATCGAAGAAGGCCAGTATACTTTTTTCAGCTTCTGCTCCCGGGCGATCTCAAGGATGTTCAGCAATCCCTGCATATTGAGATTCCAGGCCAGTCCCGGGTTCTTTTCACCCGTGGCTGAAAGAATGGCTGCGAGCAGGTAGATCTGCGTGATCCCCTGCCGGGTGACCTGGACGTGAAGCATCTCCTTGTTCATTACATCGAGAGCCACATAAGGGCCTGTACCCACCAATAGCGGGTTTTGCTCGCGGAGATCGGAAGCGATCACGTTCGAGTTCCCATAGAGCTTTCTGAGGGCCAGCGTCAATTCCACGCCGATCTGGCCCGAAGCACCGATCACTAAAATCTTATCTCTAACCATAGCCAATCCTTTTACAGTGGAAATATAAGCCAGCTTCTTAAATTCACGGCATTTGCGGTTATTTTTGCGCGATGGATACCAGGTTGACGCCCCTATTTTCCGGCCAGGATTACGAGCCCTCGAATTTTTTCCTGTTGGCTGGCCCCTGCGTAGTGGAAAATGAGGAAGTATTGAATACGGTCGCGGAAAAAGTATCAGCTATCTGCAAAAAATTTCGAATCCCTTACGTATTCAAGTCTTCTTATCGAAAGGCCAACCGCACCAGTGCCGGTTCATTTACCGGTATTGGAGACCTTCCTGCCTTGGAGCTTTTAAAAGCGACGGGAACTCGTTATGGGTTGCCGCTGGTCACGGACATTCATTCGCCGGAAGAGGCGGAAATGGCCGCGAAGTATGTGGAAATGCTCCAGATCCCGGCTTTTCTTTGCCGGCAAACCGATCTATTGGTAGCGGCGGCCAGAACTGGAAAATTCGTGAATGTGAAAAAAGGACAGTTCGTGAGCGGGGAGGCGATGAAGTTCGCGGTGGAGAAGATCCGTGGCACGGGTAACGAAAATATCCTGCTTACAGAAAGAGGCACCACGTTCGGGTATAATGATCTTGTGGTGGATATGAGGAATATTCCGGCGATGAAGGCGCACGGGGTTCCGGTGATAATGGATGTCACGCATTCACTCCAGAAACCGAACCTGGGCACCGGCGTAACCGGGGGTGACCCGGGAATGATCGAAACCCTCGCCAAGGCTGCACTCGCCGCAGGTGCGGACGGGTTGTTCATCGAAACACACCCTGAACCTTCCCGCGCAAAAAGCGATGGGGCCAATATGCTGGCGCTGGATAAAATGGAAGCGCTTTTGGAAAAGCTGGTAAAGTTGAAAGCGGCCCTCTAAATCATTCCACGATACCATTCTTGATCGCGAACATCACCAGCCCCGCCGTATTGCGAACCCCCACTTTTTCGATCAGGCGTTGACGTATCCCTTCCACCGAGCGGGGGGAAAGAAAGATCTCCTTCGCGATTTCAGCAGCGGTTTTTTCTTCACAGATGAGCTTTAGTACTTCCAGCTCCCTTTCCGTGAGTTCCACGTTTTGATTGAACGAAGGCTTGAAATTATTTTTTAGAACCAGCTTTTTGAGGAGCGCTTTGTTTACCAGGTCATTGAAATAATATCCATTTTCGTGCACGGCGTAAATGGATTTCCGGATCTCGTCAGGCTCTGCGTTCTTTAAAAGATATCCGTTGGCGCCGTTTTCCATCAAATGAATGATGAATTTGTCATCTTCATACATTGTTACCACCAGCACTTTCACGGAGGGATGTTTCTTCCTGATCACCTTGGTGGCTTCCATCCCGTCCATAATGGGCATTTTCAGGTCCATAATGATCACATCGGGGAGTGTGCTCTCCATTGCCTTCAAAAGCTCCTCTCCATTATCTGCCTCCATCATCACTTCCAGGTTTTCATCAGCGGAGAGCCCCACTTTCAATCCTTCCCGGAAGATCTTATAGTCGTCGGCTATGGCCAGTTTGATCATGTTTCGCTCGATTTTATGGGAACACGGATATTGATGCGATAGCCTTCACTGCCCGCGGTAAACGCGATCGTTCCCTTCAGCAAGATAATCCTGTTCTGGATATTTTTCAGGCCGAGTCCTTCCTTGCCGTAACGCAGTTCCTCGAAGGCTGCCTGGGTGAGGCCATCGCCATTGTGGAATATGACCAGCTCGAGGTTCTCATCGCTGAGGGATGATGAGATGATCAGTTCCGAAGCGCTGGCATATTTCAGGATATTGTTTACAAGTTCCTGCACGATCCGGTAAATGCTGATGTCATTATCAGGGTTTTCAGTGGTGTAATTGTCATCCAGCGCAGTAGTGGCGTGGATGACGGTGCCCTGGGTGATCTTTTTGATGAAATGGCGGATGGCCTCATTGAGTCCGAATTCTTTCAGGATGTTTGAATGAAGGTTGTGAGAGATGCCTCGCACTTTCTGGATCACTTCGTTCAGAAGTTCGCGCCCCCGCTCGTGGAGGGCCTTGTCGCGCTCATCCAGCCCCTGGGCCTTGATGCCAAGCAGGTGGAGCTTGGCGGAGGAAAGAATGGCACCTACTTCATCGTGCAGGGTTTCCGCGATGCGGTGTCTTTCCGTTTCCTCGCTCCGTACGGCCGCTTCGATGAGCTGGTTCTGCTGTTGTTCTCTCAGTTTATCCACGGATTGCTGGTATTTCAGTTTCTTACGCTGGTTGAAGATGAGGGCCACCAGGAAGCTGGTAAAAAGGAGCAGCATCACCGAAATGCCGATGATCACCAGGTACCTGATATCGTTTGTCACTGTCGCCTGTAGCATTTTTTCAATATTCAGGTCGTGCGGGTGGAGAGGGGTTCATTCCCATACTCACTGCCGTGCCATCAGCTTCCAGGGTAACGGTATATTCCAGGTGGGGATTTTTGGAGATACCGGTACTGCAGCGAAAGATGGCCTGGCTGGCAAGCCGGGGATCTGAAGCCACTTTCCTGAAGAAGCGGGCAAACTCGTTGTAGGATTTACATTTTTGTTTCCCATATTTCTTCTTTTTCAGTTTATAGCCCGCCACCGGCAGCTCGTTGTTGCCAAAACCGATGGGCTCTTTGAAGGGGATCACCGACCCATTCCCGCTTTCCGCGGCACAGACCTTGGGCCCCACCACCCATTGGCCTTTTAGCCTCCAGGCGGGATAAGCGATGATGTTGAAGCTCACACTTCCGTTGTCGATGGCGGCCAGTTCTGCCTGGAAAAAGATCTTTTTCTTCAGCTTCCCGTCCGGAGGGAATAGATCGAGAAGATCATTGAATTT
>CAMLEM010000089.1 GCA_946479005.1 uncultured Chitinophagaceae bacterium
TCTTCCTGCTCCTCCAGGTAGGCCTCGATGTCCCTCATCACGGGGTCGAGGATCTGGCCTTCGTGCAGCCAGTTCCCATAGAACTGGGAAACCTGGTCCTTCCATTGCAGTTGCCATTTGCTGAGCACGTGTTTTTCGAGCGCGTGGTGGGCCTTGATGATCACCATAGGTGCGGCTGCTTCGAATCCCACCCTTCCTTTGATCCCGATGATCGTATCCCCTACGTGAATGTCGCGCCCGATCCCAAAAGGGCCCGCGATCGACTGGACATATTCAATGGCATCTGCGGGATGATCATAATTGAAACCGTTCACTTTGCGAAGCTCTCCTTTTTCAAAGTAAAGGGTCAGGTGTTCGGCATCATCGCGGCTCACCTGGGTGGGCCAGGCTTCTTCAGGAAGCATACCCTGCGAACTCAATGTTTCTTTCCCCCCGATGCTGGTGCCCCACAATCCCTTATTGATCGAATAGGCCGCTTTTTCAAAATTCATTTCCACGTTTCTTTCCCGCAGGTAGCTGATCTCCTCGTCGCGCGTTAGCCCGAGATCGCGGATCGGCGTAATGATCCGGATGCCCGGTATCATTATGTGAAAGATCATATCAAAACGTACCTGGTCGTTCCCTGCACCGGTGCTTCCGTGAGCCACCGCTTCGGCGTTCAGTTCACGCGCGTGTTCGGCAATGTGCAGCGCCTGGCTCATTCTTTCAGCAGAAACAGAAAGAGGGTAGCTGTTATTTTTCAGCACATTTCCAAATATGAGAAAACGGATGATGCTGTCGTAATAACTTTTAACGGCATTCACGGTTACGTGGGTCTTCACACCCAGCGCGTAGGCGTGATCTTCGATCTGCCTCAGCTCTTCAGGGGAAAAACCCCCGGTGTTGACAATGATGCTGTGCACTTCCCAGCCTTCTTCGGAAAGATATTTCACGCAAAAGGAAGTATCGAGACCTCCGCTGAAACCAAGCACAAGTTTCTTTGACATAGGTTAAAAGTTAAAGAAATAGTGAAGAAGTGATTTCGGCCTGCCTCCCCTGTTCTGCTTTTTCTGGAAAGGCTTCAGCAATTTCCAGCGCTTGAAGCGAAGCAATCTTTCAAAGCCTTTGGCATTCTCTTCGAAATATTTCCGGGTCTCCTCAGGCTCATAATGATCCTTCGGGTCATAAAGCATCGCGGTACACATACAGTTCTTTCTGTCCTTGCTCATAAGGATCTCATAGTTCACACAGCTCTTGCAGCCGGCCCAGAATGCATCGTCCTGGGTGAGCTCGGAATAGGTCACCGGTTCGTAACCCAGCTCCGAATTGATCTTCATCACGGCCAGCCCGGTGGTCAACCCGAATATCTTCGCATTGGGGTATTTCTCCCGGGAGAGGTCAAAGATTCTGCGCTTGATGGACTTGGCCACCCCGCTCTTCCGAAATTTGGGAGCTACGATGAGCCCGCTGTTAGCCACGTATTCGCCGTGGCTCCAGGTTTCGATGTAACAAAAGCCCACCCATTCGCCATCCGTGGTGAGGGCGATCACAGCCTTCCCTTCATCGATCTTTTGCTCGATGTAATCGGGGCTGCGCTTGGCGATACCTGTTCCCCTGGCAGCGGCAGAAGCTTCCATTTCATCGGTGATCTGCCCGGCGTATTTCTTATCGGCAGCATTGGCTACCCTGATAAGGATATTTTGATCGTTCAATTTGATAATCGTTGATACTGGTCACCAGCCTAAATAAAATACGGGGGGCTTTCTTCACTGACAGGGACCGGGGTGAAGGGTTCGTCCTGTCAGCAGAGACGACGTCGGGGACGGGAAAAAGTGAACACATCGAAGCCAACGGAATAAACGCCGCTGGTGATGGGAGCGTGAAACGCAAACTGTTTTGTATGTGTAAGTATGTTAGCCATTGCTTAACAGGCGACAAAAGTATACATAAGTTTACAAAAAGGAAGCCAATTTTTTTTGCGGAAAGAGGTCTTGCCGCCCTAACCGGCCAGGAGGAGAAAGATGGCCGGTTTCTTATGCAGATCCGGTACCTGCTTTCTCCACTCAGAAACGGCCATCGTTTTGATAAACTCCATCGGAGAATTGATGTCAGCGGCCACGCATACCCGTGTTACGGGTTTGCAGGTTTTCAGGATGGCTTCAAACAATTGTTTGTTCCGGTAAGGTGTTTCGATGAAGACCTGGGTGCAATTCTTACGTGCCGATTCTGACTCCAGGTCACGCAGGGCCTGGTCGCGTTCCGCGGCTTCAATCGGGAGGTAACCGTTGAAACAAAACCGCTGCCCATTCATACCGCTCGCCATCAGGGCGAGGAGAATGGAGCTGGGCCCCACCAGTGGCCTGACTGCTGCCCCCATTTGATGGGCAGCTGCCACCAGTACCTGCCCGGGATCGGCGATGCCGGGGCAGCCTGCTTCACTCACAATGCCGACATTCTTATTCTCGCGTAGCCTTTGCCGGAAAATGTTCTTCACATCTTCCTCCGCCTTGTGAATGTTCTGCCATTCATAATCATCGATCACCATCTCTTTCCAGATCTTTTTAAAGAATCTCCGGGTGGTCCTTTCATTTTCCACGAAGAAAACCTGGCAGTCGCGGATCGCCTGTATCACGCTTCCGGGGATGGAAGCGCATCCATCTTCGTGCAATACTGAAGGTATCAGGTAAACCACCGGCATCGCTTAAGTGTTTTTCACCCTTTGAAAACTTAACGTAGCGGCAATGATGGCATAGGCCGGTGCGAGGAAGATCAGTATATGCATCACATAGAACAAAAACCCGTTGCCGATCGCCAGGCCTTTATGCCTTCCCGAGAAAGCGGCGCTCTGCGCGGGGGTAAAACCATTTCGCGCGAAGCTGTAATCCAGCATCGCGAAACCGAAATAATAACATTCCATCAGCAGGGCGATCACGGGAGTGATCCATCCTACGAGGGGGATCAGTGACATTAAAATAAGGCCGAACAGGTAAACCGATTGCCAGCCTACATTCCTTAAGGCCAGCCTGATGGCACGTATGGAATCTTTTTTCAGGTCCTTCCAGTTGAACCGGTAATCCGTTCTTCCATCAATGATGGCTTCGGTTTTTTCGCTCAGGAAGGCGAAAAGAGGCAGGCCGATGATCAGGATGAGCGTGCGGAAAAGGGAGAAATAAAATAAAACCAGTACGATCTGGAGCATCATCCCATTCATCACGAATAGAAAGCTCAGGAATTCGTTCCTCTCTTTCTGCAGCCAGGTTTCAATGTTCAGCTGGCGGTTCATCCAGGCCACCACATCGGTGGAAGATGACCAGAACAGGTACATCGCGGCTAAGAAAAGCACGGTGTATATGATACCCGGCCCGATGATCCATTTAAACGTATGATGTTGCCTGATAAAAAGTCGCGCATCACCCCAGGATTGAATGGCTATGACGATTTCCTTGAGCAAACGATGTAATTTGAGGTAAATATAAGGCTTAGGATACCGATATGACTAAACTCCCGCTCTCATTCTACCAGCGTGACAATGTAGTGAAGATCGCGAAAGAACTCCTCGGAAAAATACTTGTCACCCGCTGGAACAGGGAACTTACTTCAGGCAGGATCGTGGAAGTGGAAGCCTATGAAGGAGTGATCGACCGCGCATCGCACGCATTTGGAGGAAAAAAAACTCCACGTAACGAGATTATGTACCGCGAAGGCGGTTTTGCCTATGTGTATCTCTGTTATGGCATACACCATTTATTTAACGTGGTGACCCATTTTTCAGACACGCCGCACGCGGTATTGGTACGGGCGCTGGAACCGCTCGGGGGGATCTCCCTGATGCTCGAAAGATCAGGCAAGGAAAAAGCGGACCGCACACTGACGCGGGGGCCCGGGAATCTTTCGCGGGCCCTGGGCATCACAACGAAACATACCGGGTATTCTCTTTTGAGCGACCAGTTTTTTATAGCCGATGACGGCTTCCGCTATAAAAAAACGGAGATCGGTGCCTCTCCCCGCATAGGTGTTGATTATGCAGGGACCCACGCGGAATGGCCTTATCGTTTTTACATCAGGGGAAATCCTTACGTTAGCGGAAAGCCGAAATAAGCTTACTTCGACTTATCTTTCTCCAATGACCAAGACCCGCTACAAATTCGTTTCGCTGATAGGGGGCGTTCTTTTGTCTGTAGTTTTTTATTTCCTGGATCCTTTCCACGTTTCAGATAAGGCCGCGACGGTCCTGGCCGCCGCCGTATTGATGATCACCTGGTGGGTCACGGAGGCTCTGCCGATGCCTGTCGTGGCGCTGATGCCCATCATTCTTTTCCCTTTACTGGGGATCAGCTCGCTCAATGAAACCACGGCGCCCTATGCAAACCCGGTGATCTTCCTGTTCCTGGGCGGATTCTTATTAGGTCTCTCCATAGAGAAATGGAACCTGCATCGCCGGATCGCTTTGAACATTGTCAGGATCACCGGAACCAGCGGCGACAGGATCATCCTGGGATTCATCATTGCCACCGGGCTCCTCAGTATGTGGCTCAGTAATACCGCCACTACAATGATGATGTTCCCGATCGCTCTTTCCGTTTTGCAAACCGTAAAGGAAAATCACGGCGTTTCAAATCCCAGGGGGGTGAGAAATTTTTCACTGGCCATTATGCTTTCTATCGCCTATGCTTCGAATATCGGGGGGATCGCAACCATCATTGGTACGCCTCCCAACGTGGCCTATGTGGCTTACATCCGTGAAAAATTCAATTACGAAGTGAATTTTATGAGCTGGATGATGCTGTGTACGCCGCTGGCCATTCTATTGCTCGCCATTTTATATTTCGTATTGGTGAAATGGCTTTTTCCAAACCGCATCCTTTCGGATCATTCCACACGGGAACTGATCCACGAGGAGATCAGGCTGCTGGGGCCGGTGAAACCCGGAGAAAAAAGAGTGCTCTGGATCTTCGCCGCAACCGCGTTTCTCTGGATCACCCGGCAGCTCATCAACGACGCGCAGAACCTGGTAACGCTGGATGACACCATCATTGCCGTGATGTGTGCCGTCGCGCTTTTCATCTGCCCTTCCGGGGAAACCGGGAGGAAAGATCCTTCCATCCTTGAATGGAGTGATACCACGAAGATGGCCTGGGGCATCCTTCTTTTATTCGGTGGCGGGTTGGCGCTGGCAGGTTCACTGGAGAAAGCAGGACTGATACAGCAGTTGGGCGGATGGCTGGCCCAGTTCGGGGCAAGCCCCCTGGTGTTACTTTTCTTCGTGGTATTGCTTACCTTATTCATCAGCGAGATCACCAGCAATGTGGCCCAGGTGATCGTCTTCGCTCCCGTGGTGACCTCCCTGGCGGTGGAAATGCAACTGGATCCTTTATTGCTGGGCATCCCGATGACCCTTGCAGCCAGTTGCGCAGGGATGTTGCCGATGGGTACCCCACCAAACGCCATTGTATTTTCCAGCGGGCATATCAGGCTGCAGCAAATGGTGAAAGCCGGGTTCGTGATGAACATCATTGCAGTGATCCTGGTCACGCTGTTTGGCTGGTACCTGCTTCCTTTATTATTAAAGTTTTGAAACGAAAAAGGCTGCCCTGGCAGCCCTTTCCGGATAGATTTGGTTGCGACCTTTAGAACCTGGGGCAATTGAGCTTCTTCGCGTTCGGGTCGGAAGGCTTTTTAATATAGATCAGGGAGATCTCGATACCGCCACGTGAATTGGAAGCGGGCTTCAGGCTGGATGTATTCGCATCGTATGAAGCTCCGATGAGAAGACCTTTGAATTCAAGACCGAAATAAGGGATGGCAGCATCATTGAAGCGATACCAGCTGCCGAGGTAAACATTCACCGGGTCGATGTCAGACTGGTTGACGTTATAGGAAAATGCACCACCCACCATTGTGTTATGAGCTTTCGCCTGCATACTGTGATTGGCGGCAACGTGAATAAAATTGTGGGTGCCGATGGGGATCCTTCCGCCGGCCTGGAAAGTGGTACGCGAGGCAAGCAGGTATTCCCCACCCTGGAAGCTTTCCTTCGGCCGGTTGATATGATACATCGAAGCGCCGATGTAAAAATTGTTATAGCCGTTGGTGGATCCGTTGTAGAGGATACCGGCGTTAACATCCACATAGCTTACATTGATCTGCTTGTGAGCGAAGAATTCAGCCGTGGTCCCGGGAACGAATCCCAGCGGCGTAAGCTCATCTTCAAAAGTGACCTTGGTAACGTCGAGGCGTTTGTTCACGTAACCTCCCTGGAAGCCCACGCCGATCTGGTGATACCCGTTCTCATCAAGGCCTTTATGATAAGCCAGGGAAAGCGCCGCAGAATTGGTGACGAGCACGCCATCACCTGCACGATCCGTAAATCCCATAATGCCCACACCCAGCTGATCGATCTCCGCCAGCCTGTTTTTCAGGATGCCGAAATCAATGGACGCGGTTTTCGTTTCGAATGCATTATTTATGGTAGGCCACTGGTTGCGATAATTTCCGGCAACGCGGAAGGTCCCATCAAATTTCCCGGTAAGCGCCGGGTTCAGCGTAAGGGGAGAGGCAAAGAATTGGGAGAAATTAGGGTCCTGGGCCCTTGACACACTCACCATTAACACACCGACCGACAGGGTCAATAGAATTTTTTTCATCTCAGCAATTTGTTTTTTCACTGGTCAGACGGATGAATATCGAAGATGTGGAAGATTCTGTTTAGAACGCTGAGCCAACCAGTTAAATTGCCTAATCTTCGCCATACCATCGTCCGTTCCGGTACGAAAAGGGAAAGTACGATTTTTTTGGAAAACTTACATCTGGAGTTTACTGCCGAAGGCAAGGTCGCCGGCATCGCCCAGGCCCGGAACGATATATCCTTTTGCAGTGAGCTCATCATCAATGTCTCCGCACCAGATGGTGACACCGGGCTCTTCCCGTTTCACGTATTCGATCCCCACGGTGCAGGCTATTGCCGCAACAATATGTATGTGGGAGGGCCGGCCTTCTTCTTTGAGAAAATGGATCGTTTTTACCATCGAGGAGCCG
>CAMLEM010000090.1 GCA_946479005.1 uncultured Chitinophagaceae bacterium
CCTCCAGCAGCGAGGTTGGCAGGTCGCGGATGTCGCCGAAGTACTGCGCGTCGAGCAGGGCTTCCGGCAGCCCCTCCGGGGTGGACAGGCAATGGGCGAAGAACGCTGCATCGTAGCCGATGAGCTGCGAGGGATAATAGATCTGCCCCCAGCGCCGGGTATAAGGATTGAAATAATATCTCGTGAAGGGGCGGGTATAGACCGGATCGGATGCACGCACAACGCTCCTTTCCACCAGGATGTCGTACCCGACCAGCGCGTCCGGGTTTTCGGCAACCTCTTTCCATCCCAGTTGCTGGAGTTCACTGTTTACGTAATTGCGAACGCTTATATCGGCATATTGAGTGGCTCGAGCAGATTCATCATTGGCTTCCTTTCGGGTATCCACCCACATATAGGTCTTATAGTTCTCCAGGTTCACCGAATTGTCCTGCTCCACGTACACGGGGGTTCTGCAGGATGACAGCGCCATCAGCCCTAACATCGGCACAATGAGAAACTTAAACATTATAACCTCCTTTTTTCTAAACCGAAGGCAAAAACTGTTCCTACTGGATGACCCCGCAGCCGATCCTCGATCCTGCATTTCCTGTAGGCTGGGTGGCATAATCATCCATTCCGCTATGTACGATCACCGCTTTTTTCAAAATATTTTTGTGCCATTCGCCACCAATCGTCCAGAGATCCGTTTCCAGCGTCATCGTACCATTCCCATTGGCATCCAGCTTAACATTACCGATATCCCCGGTGTGAAATTCCCCGGTCCCCCATTTTCCGTGCTTTTTATTCCCGGGATTCCAATGCCCGTGAGAGGCATTTCCTCCGTCACCACAATCGCCGTGCTCGTGGAGATGGACCGCCACCGATTTATTGGCCATTTTAGGAATGGACAGTTCCAGGCTCATCTTCACCTTACCACCCTGCAAGGTGTCAAAGCTAACCTTTCCCGTCAGGGTGGTATCCGCCTTTGTACCTGACAGCACTGCTTGTGCACTGCCTGAAAGCGGCTGGGCACTGGTATCGGTTGTCATTGTCATTGTATCGTGAGCGGCGGTGCTGTCCGGCAACCGCATTGAGGTATCGGTATCATCGTGACCAGTGTTGCCCGAATTATTACAGGCTGCGATGGAAGCGGCGAAGAAAAGAACCCAAATGATTTTCATTTTTGCTGTTTTTTAGTGACAAGATTTTTTTGCAAGCTACAAAAAGAAACAGGGCAGCCGCTTTCTATGTTACTAAAAAGCGGGTCCTGCCCTGCCGACTGAGTTTTCCGGGTCGCCCTATTCTTCTTCTTCGTAAGCAAGCTCTTCAACTTCCACTTCTTCTGCTTCCCCGGAATCTTCTTCTTTTTTCGAAGAACCTTTTTGCTGGTTCCAGGAGAAACCTTCCTTTTCAGCGCCCATATTGATATGATCCTCTGCAATATCGGTGAGCAATTGATCGGTCTGTTCTTCCTCACAGAGCGTGCGATCCAACAATTCCGCAGCACGCGGGAGACCCATCGTCATCGCCAGTTCCACCAGGCCACCATAAGTAGCGATCTCGTAATGTTCCACTTTCTGGGATGCAATGATCAAAGCGGCATCCCTCGTCATAGAACCTTTTTCAGTGGATTTGATCACCTCCCTGGCTTCACGGATCAGGCCAACCATCGCTTCACAGGTCTTGGCCTCGGGTTTCTTGCCGATCATTGCAAAAACCTTTTCGAGACGTCTTACGTGGCGTTCCGTTTGTTTGATATGACTTTCTATTGCATCTTCCAGCTCTTCCGTGGTAGTTGCCTCCTTCATTTCGGGCAGAACCTTTAATAGTTGCTGTTCGGCCCAGAGCATATCCTTCAACTGGTCTGTAAAGAACTTTTCCAGCATAGATGGCCGGGCCGTTCCACCGTGAGTCGGAGTGGCTGACTCCGGTGAGCCGGCGGATCCTCCCCCGTAGTTCTTATTTTTTGCTGCTGAAGATCTCATATTGAATGTTTTTTCAAAAGCGGGGAAGTGATGCACACCCCCCGCTTCGATGAATGAAAATTTATTTTGAACGTCCGCTTTTCTTACCTGTACGGGTAGAGCGGTTTGAAGCGCTGGAGCTGGTACTGCGCTTCCGGCCTGCTGTTGTCGTGCCCGAACTCCGGCGACCGCGTGCTGATGATGTTTCGGAGTCTTCTCTCATTTCTTCTCCTGAGTTGAATCGCTGCATCCGGCTATCGTTACCATAATAGCCGCGGCTGTCCTGGTCGAAATTGCCCCGGTCGAACGAACCACGGCCCTGTTCGCCACCACTATACTGGTTCTCTCCATAACCTCCTTCATATCCGAAACCGCGGGAGTTACCATATCCCTGGCCGGAGGAATTATTCCATCCACCCTGGTTTCCTTCAAAACCGCGGGAACCACCGTAACCGCCCTGGTTTCCTTCAAAACCACGGGAACCGCCATAGCCGCCCTGGTTTCCTTCATAACCGCCACCGTATCCCTGGCCGGAACCATATCCCTGGTTTGAAGAACCACTCCATCCACCCTGCTCATTTCCACGGGAACCATAACCCTGTCCCGAAGATCCATAACCCTGCGAGCCATAATTCTGCTGGGTTCCGCCAAATCCCTGGTTCTCCTGGTTACCGAATTGAGAATGATATCCAGATCCACTATATCCCTGGCCTGAACCGTAACCCTGCGAACCATTGTTCCATCCGCCTTGTCCCTGTCCGCCACTGCCCCAATTCTGCTGCTGGTTATACCCCCCCTGGTTGTATCCTCCCTGGTTATATCCTCCCTGGCCTGATCCGTAACCCTGGTTTCCTGACCATCCCTGCCGGGACTGCTCCATTCCTCCTCGTCCTTCGAAACCGCCATCCCGGTTTCCTGACTGGCCTGACTGCCCGTAATTGCTGCCGAATCCACGACGCATCCTGTGAGAACCACCCTGCCTTAAAAAGTCCGTACGATCGAATCCTGTATCGCCCGGTCTTTCTCCATACTGCTCATAATCCTGGCTTCCTCTCATTCCGCTGTTTTGAAATCTCCCTTCCTCGTCATCTTCATAGCGGGCATCCACATCCTGCTCATCGTATTCCATCATTTCATCCTGGTCCTCTTCATAGGAACGACCTCTGTTTGACTGGCTGCCACGTAAGCCCGATTGGCGGCGGTTCCCGGAATTCTCCGTACCGCTTTTTCTTTTTGAAGATTGCTGTCTGTTTGCCATAATTAGTTGTATTAATTTTCAGAAAATGAATAACAGCAAATTCCAGCAAATGATGTGCCTTCTCATTCAGTTGTGTATAACTGGAAAATCATATGGTTTTTTAAACGGGACTTGTCCTTCAGGCATTAATAACAACGGAATAGATAAAAGAAAAACACTATCCAAGCCGCGTAATGGAGCTGGAATTTGTCCCTTTAAATACACAGTCTGAGATGAACCATAAACCAGCTGCGCTCGCTTCAAATATTCTGCTGACAGCACTATTGGCCGGGATCCTCGATGGGGCAGCCGCCTGTATCTATTTCATCGCTTCGGGAGGTACGGACCCGGGCATTGTTTTTCGTTTCATTGCCAGTGGCCTGGCAGGCAGGGAAAAAGCATTTTCCGGGGGTCCGGAATATGTTGTACTTGGAGCGGCGATCCATTTTTTCATCACGTTTTGCTTCACCGTTTTTTATTTCTGGATCCAGCCCCGAAGTTTTCTGAAGTGGAATGTGCTTCTCAGCGCTTTTGCATATGGCATCTTCACCTGGACGGTAATGAACCAGGTTGTGGTACCACTCAGCCGGGTAAAACAGCGGCCTTTCGACTTACAGAACGCGATGATCGGCGCGGCTATCCTGGTACTCTGCATCGGACTGCCACTGGCCCTGATGGCGAGGAAATATTATCTTTACAGGAAATGATCGTCCTATGTCACTACTGAATCAAAAAAACAAAAAAGACAAAAAGAAGGATAACAAGAAAGCAGCTCAACAGTCTGCCCAGGGCTCGAAGTTCATCCAGAAACCGAAGTCGACAGGATTCGTAAGCAAGCAATCGAACACCGGTTCCCAGCGCGGAAGCTGATCCGCGTTCCTCCGGGCATCAGCGTTTCAGAAATCTTCCCCCGGTGAGCCTCGCCATCACAGCCTCTTTCAAATTCCTGCTAATGGGAATATAGTGCTGACCGATACGGATATCGGTCCCCTCGATGCTGTCGATCTTTCCGATGGAAACAATGTAGGATTTATGGACTTTCAAAAAAAGTTCGCCCGGCAGGTAATCTTCCATTGCCCGGAAAGTGAGATAGCTGATCAGTTTCTTGTCCTTCGTATGAATGACGATGTAATTCTGAAGCGCTTCGACGAAGAGGATATCGGCAAATTGAACTTTCACCAGCTTCTGATCGGCTTTGATGAAAAAATAAGCGGCATCTGCGTCCCGGTTGGATTCCCTCACTTCATAAAATTCCCTTGCCTTCAAAGCCGCTTTTAAGAATCGGTCGAATGAAATGGGCTTGACCAGGTAGTCCAGGGCATTCACCTCGTAACCCTCGAGCGCATACTGCGGGTAAGCTGTGGTAAAGATCACAGGGGGAGGCTGCCTCAGAGAGCGGATAAATTCAAGCCCCGTGATGGTGGGCATTTGAATATCTATGAACAATAGCTGCGCCACACCTGAGTTTACCGCATCCATTGCCGACATCGCGTTATCGAACTCTCCCGCCAGCTCGAGGAAATCGGTCTCCGCGATATACTCCCGGATGCCTTTCCTGGCCAGCGGCTCATCATCGATGATAAGGGATGTTATCTTCATTTTCTTAAATCTTTAATGCCAGGTTCACACGAAAAGTTTCCTGGTCGCTCGAGATCTCCAGGCTATGTTTCCCGGGATATAAGAGCTCCAGCCTCCGTTTTACATTATTAAGTCCTATCCCGCCATCCTGGTTATTTATTGACTTTACAGGTTCCAGGCTATTTTCCGCGTGGAATAACATATTGACTATCATATGATGAATGCTGAAACGGATAAAATTTCCCGGCCGGGAATGAGAAACCTGCTTGAATGAGTATTCGACAAAGGGCATCAGCAGGAAGGGTTCGATCACGACCCCATCAAGATCCTTCTCATACCGGAAACTTACTTCATACTTTTCATCCTTCCGGAGCTTTTGAAGGGCTACATAATCTTCCAGGTAACCGATCTCCCTGTCCAGCGGGATCTTTTCATCTGCCACTCCATAAAGCTGGTGCCGGAGCATATCCGAGAATTTATGGAGTGCCTTCCGGGCTTCCACATTGTCTTTATCGATAAGGAAATAAACGGAATTGAGGGAGTTGAATAAAAAATGAGGATTGATCTGTGACTTGAGAAAATTTAATTCCGCTTCCGCCTTTTCCCGGGCGATATCAGCCATTCTTTTTTGCAACCTGCCATAATCAAGCATCAGTTTAAAGGCTGCCCCCGCGATCACCAGGAAAAAATGGGGAATGATATTATCGTAGATCCTGTCGCGGAGGTTTTGAGAAAGATCATAGATCCAGGTAAAGCCTGTTACGCCGGAAAGGATCCTCATTTTGATGAGGCTGGTGGATGCCACCAGCGTAACGAAGGCCAGGGCAAACCAGATGTAACGTTTTTTGTAAAGAAGAAAGGGGATCAGGATGTAATTGGTGATGTAGACGGCAAGCGCCAGGTCGATCACTTTGATCAAAGTGACCCGGAGGGCCATTTTCTCCGTGGGATAGTCACCTACCCGGAAAAAATACCAGGCGCCGAACACCAGCATCCAGAAAAACAGGTGGTGTAGCTTATATTTCATTAAAAGGCTTCGCGGCATGACTGTAAATAAATGTACGAAACCTGGTGGGTAGGGGTTTTTACACGAAAGGGAACAATTTCTTGATGTTTAAATCTTCGTTTCCCGCAGATTTCGCAGATTTGCCCGCAGATTTCGCGGAATTTTCACTGAAATCGAAGATGTTTTTCCTATTTGAAATAGAGAATTTAGACATTGCCTTTGCTATTTGAAATTATAGTTTTAGGAATGAGAGAGAATGAAATATCCTTTTTAATCAGGAAAGCTATTTTCAGGGTCTACAATACTTTGGGGCCAGGATTATTCGAATCAGTTTATGTAAAGGCCCTTAAAATCGAACTTGAGAAATTAGGATTGGAGGTTCGCCCTGAAGTTCCGGTTCCTTTTATTTACGACGAACTCCGACTTGATGCGGGCTACAGAATGGATCTGCTGGTAAATGACTTAGTAGTTGTGGAAGTAAAATCCATCGAAAGCCTCTCGGAAATTCATCACAAGCAATTATTGACCTACCTAAAATTGTCGGGCAAAAAGTTGGGGCTTCTGGTGAACTTTAATACAGCTGCCATAAATTCTTCCATTGTTAGAAAAGTTTGCGGCCTGTAGAATTCTTCTGCGAAATCTGCGGGAAAATCTGCGGGATCTGCGGGAAACAAAATCTAAAGTATATTGAAATCCGCTCTTACTCGATAATACGTTATCGTGCGATCGACCAGGTTGGCGATGGTGCCGTTCACCTTAATGGACCAAAGCTTTGTAGCCTTGTCGTATTTGGTTTCCACGGTCCCGTTGGAGACGTCCACATAAGACACCTGGTCGCCGGACCGGAATGAATATTTTACGATGATCTCGTTGCGGTTATCTGAACGGGTCTGGATCTTGTATTTATTCGTGCGCAATTTTCTTTCCGGGAACCAAAGGGTGAGGAACTGGTCGCGTTGCTCCACTACGATCTTGAGGTCACCGTGATCCCTGTTCACCCGGATCGTGCAGGGCCGGCCTTCGATGAAAAAATTATTCGAGGTAGCCGTATCGGTGATGAAAACGGGGCAGCGGTTCAGCGTGGAATCCCTCTCCACCTGGGCTGAGGCCGCGAGCGCCGAAACAAGGAATACTATGGAAAATACCAACCGCATTTATATACTTTAAAGATAGAGATTAGAAGGAACCCGCACGCCGGGGCAAAATCTTTT
>CAMLEM010000091.1 GCA_946479005.1 uncultured Chitinophagaceae bacterium
CTTGAGCAAGGGATTAAACGTGTGGGATTCTATAGGAATAATGAAGAGACAATCGTGGTTAATTATCTGACTTTGATTATACCAACCAATGGAATTTCTTCATTGAGAATCGATGGCAGTGCGGCATTTGATCATTCCTATTCGCACCCTCAATTGTCAGGTTACTCGGTGGTGATAAAGCGATGGTCGCCAGCCGCGCAAGCACAATGTATTGTGCAAAGCGACTCGGCCTTTACCGCAATTACGTATGGCTTGGGATCGCAGGAAAGCTACGGCTACAACGCCGGCACCCTCATCAACAACCTGAATGCACTCAGCCATATTCACAATACCCCTGACCCGGCCATACCCCAGCATCCCTATACCTGCGAGGAAACGCCGATCGAATTATCTGCGCTGATGGCTTACCAGCCCACCCGGCTCGAATTCTTAATTAGCCAACTGGGTACTGCAGTGACACCGAATGCAGATGTAATTATGACATCCCCGGTTTCGTCAGGAACGGTGATGGTGAATGGGATACCTTATTATAAATACACCTTACCAGGAACCTATACCTTCCACGTTGCAGATACTTTTACGATACCCCTGATGGCTTTCCACCCAACCATTGAAAACTGTTATTTACGGGATAGTCTCAATATCCAAGTGATCGTGAAAGGAAGACCCGTGCCGGATTTCACAGTGGCGCACACAGGATGTACGCTGGACCCGGTGAATCTCACAGGCACAACGCCTACCTCAAATAATTATAATGTACAGGCATTTAACTGGACCTTCCCGGTGGCGCCATTCACCGCAACAGGGCAGAATCAAAGTTTCTTAATGCCACCGGGTACGCACGCTATCAACCTGGAGATCATTTCAGAAGATGGCTGCATCAGTGATACCACGAAAGATGTTACGGTCTTTGATAAACCGCCCGCGGAATTTGAAGCTACTCCGGCAGCTCTATGCGTGGGAAATATGATCACCTTTACGGACACTTCATCGGCAACGGTCACTGTGACGGAGTGGTACTGGGATTTCGGGAACGGAGTTACTCAAACTACAACCGGTCCCTCTGTAACCTACACCTATCCATTACCGGGTACCTACACGGTCCGCCACGCGACACGCTCTTCGGTTACCTGTGTCAGTGATACGATAGACCGCACGGTGACCATTTACGCGAAACCCGTACCCAGCTTCACCTTCACAGGTGGCTGCCTGGATGTAACGGGAACCGTGCAATTCAATGGTTCGGCCACGGTATCCGATGGGCAGACGGTAGATTCCTGGGCCTGGAACTTCGGGGATCCCAACGCAACAGGGGGAAATCCCAATACCTCGATCCTTCAGAACCCCACGCATAATTATCAACCGGGTACCTATACCATTTCACTCACGGCCACGACGGCCAATGGATGTTCAAAGGATACCCTCATTACAACCACCTTCACCCTGAAACCCGCGCTGGATTATCCTGCGCTTACAGGTCTCTGCGAAAACGCCACACCGGTTTCCGTGGATTTCGGATCGGTCACCAATGGAGTTACCGGCACAAAGGAATACCACGGCCCGGCCACTACGCTGGCAGGGATCTTTGATCCCGCAGCCGCGGGACCCGGAGTCCATACGATCTGGTTTGTCTTTAATTCCACCGCCGGTTGCATTGATTCCATTTCGCAAACGATTGAAGTGTTCCCGAAACCCGCAGCGAACTTCGATATCGACCTTACGGATCTCTGTGCAGGGGAGACACTCACCATCACGCCAACCTCAAATATTCCTTCAGGCACCATCACAAACTGGAACTGGAACCTGGGAGATGGCAACACCCCATCTTATACAAATGGTAATCCATTCACTGTTAGCTATGGCAATTTTAACACGTATACCATCCAATTGGTCAATGTCAGCGACCGCGGGTGCACCAGTGAGCCATTTACAAGAACTGTAGGTGTGCACGCGATCCCGGTGGCGGACTTTGACCTGCCGGCAGGAGTATGTATGCCCAATGGCTCAGCGCAATTCACCAACCAGTCGCAGGTGGCCGATAACGCGAACCTGGACTACCAGTGGGATTTCGGCGATGGCAGCGGATCTTCCACCGCAACCAGTCCTTCTTACACTTATGCGGCTTCGGGAAGCTATAACGTAACATTGATCGCGACCAGTGAGTATGGTTGTACTCACCAGGTTTCGCAGGTAATGGATAATTTCTTTGAAAAACCCGTGGCGCTGTTCGACATTTCCTCCCTGGATATCTGCCAGGGCGAGGGAACCACGCTCACCGATAATAGCAGCGATCCCGCCGCGACCATTACCGGATGGAACTGGGCCTTTGGAGATGGCAGCAATTCCTCCCAGCAGAACCCGGTAAAAACTTTCTCCAACCCGGGAACCTATGATGTGACCCTGACGGTAACCAATGACATCGGTTGCGTTTCCGATCCATTTGTAAGAACACTGACGGTGCACGTTCAGCCGGTGATCGATGCAGGCCGCTCCTTTGTGCTTCCCCAGGGGACCACGGTTCAGCTTACGGCTACCGCCAATGATCCAACGCTTACATTCATCTGGTCGCCCGCCTTCGGTCTCGACGATGCCACCCTCCTGAACCCGACATTGACGGCAATGGCCGATCAGACCTATACCCTGACCGCCACAGGAAGCAATGATTGCCAGGCCACCGATTTCATCACCGTGAAGATCCTGAAACCGGTGAAGGTGCCCAATGTATTCTCTCCGAACGGGGATGGCATTCACGACCGCTGGGTGATCACCAACCTGCAGGATTACCCCGGAAGCAAAGTGGAGATATTTAACCGTTACGGCCAGGAAGTTTACAGGATGGCCGGTTCGGATGAGCCCTGGGATGGCACCTATCGCGGTAAGCCATTGCCCGTGGGCACCTATTATTATGTGATCAAACTGGAGAATGGGTTCAAGCCCCTCACCGGTTCAGTAACGATACTAAGATGAGTTTAACCCTTGCCAAAAACTTAAGTACTAAAAAGTCAAATACAATGAAAAGAAGTTTACGACTTGTGATGTTGACCCTCTCACTGGGTGCCTGCACCACCGCTTTCGCACAGGTGGATCCGCATTTTACACAATACTATGTCTATCCTTCCTGGCTGAATCCCGCGCTTACCGGAGCCTTCGACGGGAATTACCGGATCTCCGGGATCTACCGGAGCCAGTGGGGAAATATCAGCCAGCCCTTTCAAACGATGGGCCTTTCGGCGGAGTTCACCACCAGTAAAAACCTCAATCTCGGTGTGAGCGCAATGAACCAGCTCGCCGGTGATGGTGGTTATGTATATACAACCGCTTATGGCAGCCTTGCCTATACAGGGGTGAAGTTCGGGACAGGTGATCATCACCGCGTGGTATTTGGATTACAGGCAGGCATTATGCAGCGTCGTTTCGACCGCAATAAACTTTCTTTTGGGGACCAGTGGAACCCGATCACCGGCTATAACCCGGGTGCGCCTTCGGCCGAAGCGCTTGCCCGCAATAATTCCACGGTGTTTGACATTGGTGCGGGAGCCCTTTATTTCGACGCGCAACCCGGCAAAAAAGCAAATTTCTATGCCGGATTCTCCGCTTCACACCTTACCAAACCGGAAGACAAGTTCAGCGCCACGGGTGATGAGGATTTCCCGATGCGATACACTTTGCACGGCGGTTTGAGGATCGCTGTCAATGAAACCTTCAGCCTCACACCCAACCTGCTTTACCTGAGCCAGGGTAGCGCGCGTGAAAAAATGCTGGGCGTGTACGGCCAGTATCGCGTAACCGGCAATACCGACCTGATGTTCGGGGCGAACTATCGCATCGATGATGCCGTTTCACCTTTCGTTGGGTTCACACATAAGAATTTTATGATGGGATTCAGCTATGATGTCAATATATCTGACCTGGGAAAAATGGCCAATGGATCGAATGGTTTCGAGATTACCTTATCATTGATCGGCCGTAAATCGGTACGTACGCCGGAAGTGGAATTCGTTTGCCCGAGGCTCTAAATAAAACACTGACTGTAATAATAGAAAGATGAAAAAAATATTTCTCGCTCTTGTTCTTGTCGCCGGATTCGGAAGCCTGGAAGCCCAGTATGTAACGGATTACCTGAAGGCGGCAGATAAATATTTCGCGAATGGTGATTACGCTTCTGCCGCCGCTTATTATGAAAAATACCTGGACCCGGAAGGGAACCCCGTAAAAGGAGAATTCTCTCCCTATACACCCCAGCGGGCGAGCTCCAAGCAGTCCACGCCTTCCGCAGGCGTGCTCGACCAGGCCCGTTATAATTTGGCGGAATCTTACCGTCACCTGAATTACCCGGAGAAGGCTGAGCCATTATATGCAAAGCTTGCCGGTAATAAAACGGAGTTCCCCCTGGCCCGTTATCGCCAGGCTGTGATGCAGCGGGCGCTTTCAAAGAACGCGGAAGCAGAGCAGGGATTTAAAGAGTTTTTGGCTTCCTACAGGACCAATGATGAGCATAAGCGGGAAGCGGAACGCGAGCTGAAAAACCTCGACTTCATTAAAGCGCAGATGCAGCGCAACGATGTAAAATATTATACCCTCACCAAGGCTTCCAGCCTCAATGCAACCGGCGCCAGCTATGCCCCGGCCTGGAATGGCTCTACCTTATTGTTCACTTCCACCCGCCCCGTGGATTCCCTGGAAGAAAAAAGGAAATATGTGAACCGCGTTTACGAAGCGGCTTTCAGCGAAGGGATCTTCAGCAATATCACGATGTCGGCTGTGGAACAGGATGACGATCGCCACCAGGGGATCGTATCTGTTTCACCGGATGGCAATACACTTTTCATTACCCGGTGGGAAGAAGGCATAAAGGATAAGAAAGCGAATATTTATAGCAGCCGCCGCACGGCCAGTGGCTGGGATGATCCGGATAAACTGGGAGATGCGATCAACCCGGGCGGGTCCAGCAACCGGGATCCCTTCATCAGCAGGGATGGCAAGCGTTTATTCTTCTCCAGTAACCGGGCCGGCGGACAGGGTGGATATGATCTCTGGTATGTGACGCTGGACGGGGATGGTAACTGGACGGATCCGCAAAATTTGGGAAGCGCCATCAACAGCGCCTATGATGAAGTGGGTCCTTTTTACCACGATGCATCTCAAACTCTCGTGTTTTCAAGCAACGGATATATCGGAATGGGCGGTTATGATTTCTTCTCCAGCAAGGGAAGCATTGGAAACTGGGCAGCGCCTGTGAACCTGGGACACCCTGTGAATTCCGTGCGGGATGATATTTACTTCACCAGCCGCGGCAGCGCGAAGAATATGCTGGAAGATGTGATGCTCAGTTCTGACCGATCATCAGCCTGCTGCCTCGACCTTTTTTACCTGAAAAAGGCCCGCCCGCTTCGCGAGATCAGCGGGCGCGTGGTATCCTGCGATCCGGAACAGCCTTTCACAGGCGGCCGGATCCTCGTGATCGATACCGTGAATAATAAAACGATCTACACGGCGAATGTGGGAGCCGATGGCAGCTATTCCTTCACGCTGGAGGATCACCTGCCGCTAAAGCTTGATGCGGAAGGAAACGGCTTCATCCCGAAATCCATTCACGTAGGACTGCCTGCCGATATGGAGCAGGTTGAACGCAGCTGGCCGGATATCTGCCTGGTACCGGTTCCGAAGGAAGATGAGGCTTTCGTGATCGAAAATGTATATTTCGATTTCGACAAAGCGGACCTGCGACCTGAATCCTATCCTGCGCTGGATGAAGTGGTGCGGATGCTGAACTACTATCCCAATATGGAGATCGAGCTCAGTGCGCATACCGACAGCAAGGGATCGGAAAAGTATAACCTGGGGCTTTCTGAGGCCAGGGCGAAATCAGTGCTGGATTATCTCGTCAGCAAAGGCATCGCGCCTGAACGTTTGACCTCCCGCGGTTATGGCGAGTCAATGCCCGTGGCTCCGAATACGAAGGAAGATGGCAGTGATGATCCGGAGGGAAGGCAGAAGAACCGGAGGACGGAGTTTAAGGTTTTGAAAAACTGAATTGATTTGGGATTTTGGATTTGGGATTTTGGATTTCTGAAACCCGATACAGGATCACGGTAAGCTAAATACCGGGATTTGATGGTTCGGGTTTCAGAAATCCCAAATCCAAAATCCCAAATCCAAAATAAAATAAGCCAATGAGAGCGAGAATAACATCGGTGATCCTGGTCACTCTTTGTATTTGTGGGGCGGGAGCCAGGGCCCAGCAGAAGCCTCATTATACCCAATACATACTCAACCAGTACATCATCAACCCGGCGATCACGGGGATCGAGAATTATGTGGATGTCAAGGCCAGTCACCGTCACCAGTGGACAGGTTTGCAGGATGCGCCGGTGACCACTTATTTTACCATTCACGGGGCCATCGGGAAG
Organism: uncultured Chitinophagaceae bacterium; assembly: GCA_946479005.1. The sequence continues at coordinate 6,411 of CAMLEM010000091.1, forward strand.
GAGGATAATCGCACCACCGCCACTTCATTTTCGCCTCCGGGTGAGAATCCGAGGGGGAGCAGCTACTGGGAAACCTATAATGCGCCGGAACCGCATCACGGGATCGGCTTGCAGGTGATCAATGATGTCACGGGTCCGCTCAGCAATCTCACGGCGAATGCTACTTACGCATATCATCTGGGGTTAACGCCCAGGACCAGTCTTTCCGCTGGTATCGGTTTGGGCTTGAACCGGATAAGCCTGAATGCCTACAAGCTGGATTTTGGAGATGTTACCGTGGACCCGGTGGTCACAGGTTCAGGGATGCTGAATAAATGGAACCTGGATATGAGTGTGGGTGTGTACCTGTATTCCGCCGATTATTTCATTGGAGTTTCCGCGCAACAGGTTCTGCCTTCGAAGATCGATTTTTCGAATGGACAGGTAAAACCCGCTGAAGAGGGGAGAGCAGTACCTCACTTATTCGGTACCGCGGGCTATCGTTTCCTGATCGGCGATAATTT